>CAIWFP010000283.1 GCA_903911985.1 uncultured Sphingomonadales bacterium | reverse complement strand
CTGGGCGCGGTCTGCCGCTTCCGACATTGCGGTGCCAGCGGGGCGGCTGGCCGCGGGCACGCGCGCCGGGCTGGCCCACGCCGGATCCACGCTGGGCGGCTATTTCACCTGGGGCAGTGAAAATGCCGCGCTGCGCCGCGAGGTTGCCGCCGGCCGGGTACGACAAGTGCAGATGGCGGGGCTTGCCGATGAAAACCGCCGCCTGAAGGCGCTGCTGCATTTGACGCAAAGCGAGCCCAGGCCTGTGGCCAGCGGCTGGCTGATCGCTTCCACCGCATCGAGCACCCGCCGCTATGCCACCATCTCTGTGGGGCGGATGAGCGGTGTGCAGACCGGCATGCCGGTGGTCTCGCCGCTGGGGCTGGTGGGACGGGTTGTCGAGGTTGGGCAGGTTTCGGCCCGCGTGCTGCTGCTCACCGATGCCGAAAGTGTTGTGCCAACGCGGCGAGCGAGCGATGGCTTGCCGGCTTTCGCCTCTGGCCGGGCCGACGGTACACTACAGTTGCGTTTGCTGACGCTGGGGGTCAACCCGCTGCGGGTTGGCGATGCGTTTGTCGCCTCGGGTTCGGGCGGCTTATATTGGCCGGGCACGCCAATCGCGGTGGTTGTCTCGCTCACCCACGACGGTGCCATTGCCCGCGTTCTGGCCGACCCTGCCGCCAGCGAAATGATCGCGGTGCAGCCCGAGTGGAACCCGGTGAACGACGACAGCCTGCCGGCCGCCGCCGATGCGGGTTCGGCATCGCCCCCGCGCCATGCGCCCGCCGCGAAGCACCGCAAATGACCCCCGTCGGTCCGCGTCGGGCAGGAACTAAGCGGTCGGCGCAGTTCACGCGCGCGCCATCGCCCGTTCTTGCCTATCTCACCCCATGGGCGACGATCGCGCTGGGCAGCAATATCGGCTGTCTGCCGACTATCGCCACAGCCCCGCTGCTGCCGCCGCTCGGCTTTCTGGCCTTGTTGAGCTGGCGCCAGCTGCACCCGGGCCTGTTGCCGGCCTGGGCGGGGCTGCCGCTGGGCTTTATCGACGATCTGGTGAGTGGCCAGCCCATGGGCAGCGGCATGCTCACCTGGTCGGTCACCATGCTCGCGCTTGATTTGATCGAATTCCGCTGGCCATGGCGCAATTTCGGCATCGAATGGGCGGTGGCCGCGGGGCTTATCGTGACCTACGTTATTACTACCGCGCTGATCGCCAATCTGGCCGGCGGCGGGTTCTCGCTATGGCTTATTCTGCCGCAATTGCTGCTGTCGGTGCTGCTGTATCCGCTGGTGGCGCGGGTTATCGCCCGGGCTGACAATCTCCGCCTGAAACGCTTCCGGGTGCTCGGCTGATGGCCCTTATCCCCAAGGGTTTGTTGACAAAATCCAGTCGTGGCAAGCAGGGACGGCGGATAACCTCGGCAGCGCTGCGCGACAGTTTTGACCGGCGCGCGGTGCTGATCGGCGGGCTGCAGGGCACAATCGGCGTGCTGCTGGCCGCGCGGCTGGGCTTTATCGCGGTGGGTGAGAACGAGCACTACCGGGTGATGGCCGAAAGCAACCGGGTGAACCTGTCGCTGATCCCACCGCGCCGGGGCTGGATTCTCGATCGCACCGGTGCGCCACTGGCGGCCAATCGCGCCGACTTCCGGGTGGATCTCATCCCCGATAAAATGACCGACCATGACCAGACGGTAGACAAGCTGGGCCAGATCCTCTCGCTCACCGCTGTCGAAATTCAGGACATCAAGGACCGCCTGGAGGATGCGCATGGCTCGCGGCCGGTGGAGGCTGCCGCCCATCTCGATTGGGACAAATTCGCCGCCGTTTCGGTGCGCCAGCCGGATTTGCCGGGGGTGGTGCCGCAGCGGGGCTTCTCGCGCTTCTACCCGACAGGCCCCTGCGTCGGCCACCTTGTCGGCTATGTCGGTGCGGCCAATGCCAAGGACTATGAGAAGGAACATAACCCGCTGCTTATCACGCCCGGCTTCAAGATCGGCAAGGACGGGTTGGAGAAGCGCTTTGACACCGAATTGCGCGGCGTGCCCGGCGCGAGGCGCAGCGAGGTGACCGCGAGCGGGCGGGTGGTGCGCGATCTGGAATCGCGCGACGATGTTCCCGGTGATCCCATCCGCCTGACCATTCATGGCGGCCTGCAAGACTATGCCTCGCGCCGCATCGGGCTGGAATCGGGCGCGGTGACAGTGATGGACATCCATACCGGCGACATCCTCGCCATGTGTTCCATGCCCAGTTTCGACCCCAATTCCTTCTCGGATGGTATTGGCCGGGTGGAATGGAAGATGCTGTCGGAGGACGACCATGTGCCCTTGCGCAACAAGGTGCTGCATGGGCTTTATCCACCCGGATCGACGGTGAAGCCCACCGTGGCACTGGCGTTTCTGGAGGCCGGGCTGGACCCGAGCGAGAGCGTCAATTGCAATGGCGGGTTGCAGGTGGGTAATCGCGTGTTCCACTGCTGGCAGCACCATGGCCACGGCAAGGTGGACATGATGAAGGGCATCTACCAAAGCTGCGACGTCTATTTCTATCACTTTGCCCAGCGCATGGGCATGGATGTCATCGCCGCCATGATGCACCGCATGGGCTGGGGCCGGGAATACGACCTGCCGCTTGGCAACCAGTCTTTCGGCACCGTTCCCGACCCCGCGTGGAAGATGCGCAAATACGACAAGGAATGGGCGATCTACGACACGGTGAACGCCACCATCGGTCAGGGCTATATGCAGGTGAACCCGCTGCAACAGGCGATAGTCGCCAGCCGCATCGCCAGCGGCAAGAGCCTGACACCGCGCCTGATGGCCGATTCCTCCCAGCCCGAGTTCCAGCCCCTGGGGGTGAAACAGGAGCATCTCGATCTGATCCGTCAGGGGATGTGGGAAATGGTGAACGGGCGCGGCACCGGTGCGCGCGCAAGGATCGACGTGCCGAATGTCCAGATCGCCGGCAAAAGCGGCACCGCGCAGGTGGTTGGTCTCAATTTCGGCAATGGCAAGGGCGGCGCCTGGAAGCATCGCGACCATGGCCATTTCATCTGCTTTGGCCCCTTTGATAATCCGCGCTACGCCTGTCAGGTACTGGTGGAGCATGGCGGTGGTTCGGGCGCGGCCATGCCCATCGCCAAGGATGTGATGACCTATCTGTTCGACCAACAGAAGGCGTGGGACGCGTTGCTGCCCATGGAGGCCGGATGGGGTGGCACACCCCAGCAGCGCATGGCTGCCAAGTATCAGGGCTTCTCCCGGCAATATGGCGCCGCCGCGCCGCGCGTGGGTGATGGCGATGCCGCCGTTGCCCGCGTGGACGCCGGCGCCGCATCCCCGCAACCCATCCAGAGCGACGCCGCCGCCCCCGCGCCAGAACCGGTCGCGGCGGCTCCCGCTCCCCCTTCGGTCGTCGGCGGCGCATCGACGGCAGCCCGGCCCAAAGCGGGGCGGCAACCATGAGCACCTCGGTCATTCCCGATCCCATCCGCCTGTTGCCCTGGCGGGTTCTGGGTCCGCTAACGCTGCTGGTTATGTTCGGCGCGACGGTTCTTTATTCCGCTGGCGGCGGCAAGATGTGGCCATGGGCCGGTATGCATCTGGTACATTATGTCGTGTTTCTGGGCATGGCGGTGGTGGTTTCCTACCTGCCCCGCGATCTGTTCAAACAGGCCGCCTATCCGCTTTACGGTGGGCTGGTAGTGCTGCTGGTGCTGGTGGAGGCGGTGGGGCGTATCGGCGGCGGTTCGCAGCGTTGGCTCAATCTCGGCTTTATGACATTGCAGCCTTCGGAAATGATGAAACCGGCGATCGTGCTGGTACTGGCGCAATTCTACGACAATCTCCCCCCGCAGATGACCCGCAGCTGGCGGGCGCTGGTACCGGCGCTAATGCTGCTGGCGGTGCCGGCGGGGCTGGTCATCATCCAGCCCGATCTGGGCACGGCGCTGGCCATCTGCTTTGGCGCGGTGGTGGTGATATTTCTGGCAGGCGTGCCGATGTGGTGGTTCATCGGCGGCGGGTTGACCGCCGCGATCGTCGCCCCGCTGGCATTCTTTTTCGTGCTCAAGGAATATCAGCGCAAGCGCGTGACCGTTTTCGTCAACCCCGAGGCGGACATGCTTGGTGCTGGCTATCACATCACCCAATCAAAGATCGCCATCGGCTCGGGTGGCTTTTTCGGCAAGGGCTTTGGCAATGGCACGCAGAGCCACCTGCAATACCTTCCCGAGGCGCACACCGATTTCGTTTTCGCCACCATGTCGGAGGAATGGGGCATGGTCGGCGGTTTATTTGTGCTTTTCGTGTTTTTCGTGGTGCTGTTCCGCTGGGGCATGGGCGTGGCCCGCCGCGCGCCAGACCGTTTTGCCGCCATGCTGGCCGCAGGCATGACCGCCACGGTGTTTTTCTACGTCGCGATCAACATGATGATGGTGATGGGTCTGGCCCCGGTGGTGGGCATCCCCCTGCCCTTCCTCAGCCATGGCGGCTCATCCATGATGACCAACATGCTGTGCATCGGCACGATCATGGCGGTGGATCGATGGGGGCGGCGCGGCAGGCGGTTTTACGGTTGAGGTTTGCGCGAAGACTGCGGGAAGGGCGGAATTGGCCCAAGCCAGCGGGCCCTGCACCCCATATGTCAAAAAACTTTGGCGCCCCCCTTCCCTCCGCCGCGACAGCCGCTATAGGGGGCGCTCCCGACGAATCGGGGTTGCCCAAAAGGGCAATCTGATGGCCGGTGTGGACGCATAGCTCAGTTGGTAGAGCAGCTGACTCTTAATCAGCGGGTCCTAGGTTCGAGCCCTAGTGCGTCCACCATTCCCTTAAAATTGGATATGACCACCCGCCCTGCGCGTACCCCCCTGGCCTCGCCGGGGTAACGCGCGTGAAGGGGGCGTGTGCCCCGCTTCCATCCGGTCATTGGGTTTTGGTGCCCCTGCGGTAACCGGGCGGTCGCGCCCGGCCCTCGCCCCGCATCACCTGCTCCACCTCACAGCCCGGCGGTTGAGGCTAAGGCAAGGGAAGCAGCGTCCGGATTGCCCATCTGCCCGAACTTGGCGAAGACCAGATTCAACCGCTCAAAATTCGACGTCCAGATCTTCAAAATCCTCGGCTTCGGCAAGAGCGGACGCCCGCCACTCCACCATTGGCGCCCAACCGGCAATCGTCTGGCAATAGGCCGCGCTTTGCGGGCTTAGCGCCACGGCGTAGCTTAAAAAGCGGGTGGTGACTGGCGCATACATCGCATCGGCGACCGTTGGTTCGGCGCCAAACAGGAAGGGGCCGCCGTATTGGGCGAGGCATTCCTGCCAGATCGTCTCGATGCGCTCGATATCGGGCCTCGCTCCGGAAAATACCGGAAAGCTCTTGTGCCCAACCTTGAGGTTCATGGGCAGGGCCGAGCGCAGATTGGTGAAGCCCGAGTGAATCTCTCCACAAATGGAACGGCAATGCGCCCGCGCCAGACGATCAGACGGGAAGATGCTGGCCTTGGGATAAACCTCGTTCAGATATTCCGCGATGGCCAGCGTATCCCACACGCTCGCGCCCTCATGGGTCAGGCGCGGCACCAGCACCGATGGGCTCAGCAACAGCAGTTCGGCACGGTCGTTGGCATCCTGCTCCACGCGCTTTTCCGTGATGTCGAGCCCCGCAAGGCGGCACAGCAACCAGCCGCGCAGGCTCCATGCCGAATAGGTCTTGCTGGAAATGGTAAGCGTAGCCTTGGCCATAGGGGTTCCTCGTGCGACAGGTTTGGATAGTCTTGTTCGGGCCGATATAGTGCATTGACAGCAAAGCTCTTGCCAAGCGCCATATTGCATTGCAGCATGAAGACACAAAACAGAGCTGCTGGCAAAGGCGAATCGCACATTATGGCATAGGTTTTGCCGGTGCCGCCCGTGCCCGTGGCTAGGCACCCGGGGTGAAAGCATGCTGTACCAAGCCTATCAAAGCTTCGCGGACCTGATGGCGCCCGCCCGCCGCATCGCACGCTCCACGCTTAAAATTCGCGACCGCTATTGGCCGGATGCCGATGCGATGGGCTGGCCGCGCCGGGTGCACGCATTGTGTGAAACCTTCACGCTCAGCGCCATCACGCATGAACGCCCCACCTTCGGGGTTGATACCGCGCAGGTCGGCAACGAAACGGTGGCGGTGGTCGAGGAGGTGGTGCTCAGCTTGCCGTTTGGCGATCTTGTCCATTTCGACAAGCCGGATGTCCTGACGCCGCAGCCCAAGATGCTGGTGGTGGCACCATTGTCAGGCCATTATGCCTCGCTGTTGCGCAATACGGTCGAGGTTCTGCTGCGCGACCACGATGTCTATCTCACCGATTGGCGCAATGCGCGCGATGTGCCCTTGTCGGAAGGGCGTTTCGGGCTGGAGGATTACACCGATTACGTGATCCGGTTCCTGCGCCATCTGGGCCCGCGCAGCCATATTCTGGCGGTTTGCCAGCCCTGTGTGCCGACCCTGGCGGCGGTGGCGGTGATGGCGGCCAACAACGATATTTGCCAGCCGCGCACAATGACGCTGATGGGCGGGCCGATCGACGTGCGCGAGGCTCCCACTGTCGTCAACGAACTGGCCAACGCCCATCCGATCGAATGGTTCGAGAGCAAGCTGATCAGCCGGGTGCCCTGGCGGTACAAGGGTGCGGGACGAAGGGTCTATCCCGGCTTTCTGCAACTCACCGCTTTCATGTCGATGAATCTGGGCCGCCATTTCGAGCAATTCCGCAAGCTGTATCAGCACCGGGCCGATGGGCTAACCGCCGAGGCCGACAAGATTAACGAGTTCTACGCCGAGTATATGGCCGTGCTTGATCTCTCCGCCGATTTTTATCTGGAAACGGTCCATCAGGTCTTTCAGCGCGCCGCCCTGGCGCGCGGCGAGTGGCGCCATCGTGGGCAACTGGTCGATTGTGGCACCATCCGCAACACCGCCCTGCTGACCGTGGAGGGGGAGCGTGACGATATTTGCGGCGTGGGACAAACCTCGGCAGCGCATGTGCTGTGCAACCGGCTGCGCCCGCATCTGAAGCGCCACCATCTGCAACCCGGCGTCGGCCATTATGGCGTGTTTTCCGGGTCGAAATGGGAAAAGCAGATCTATCCGCAGGTGCGCAATCTGGTGCTGGCGATGACCTGAAGGCGGTGCGACGGCCAACGGAATAGCACCTCCACTCCCTCGCCGTTCGAACCCCGGAACGCCTTCCGTTCAAATCGGTGACCAGATGGAGTTCAGCAGCCAGATCGCTGCGGTCAGTTTTTCAGGGCACTTTCACCAACCCAATTATCGCCAGAATCTGGGCCAGATGCTGCGTATGCGGCATGATGTGGTCGAGACTGGCGATCCTAGATCTGGTCAGCCGAAGCATCGCACCATAGCCGGGACCGTGGTGCGGCTGCGATTCATTCGTCCGGAAAGAGATGGCTTGCCAGACCGACCGCCACGACCGCCCCCGCCAGCTGAGCGACGATGAAGCCCGGTACATCCGTGGGCGCGATGCCGGCAAAGCTGTCGCTGAGGCTGCGCGCAATGGTGATCGCCGGGTTGGCGAAGCTGGTCGACGAGGTGAACCAGTAGGCCGCGACGATATAGAAGGCGACGCTCGGCGGCACCCAGACGTGGCGGTGTTTTACCGTGCCCAGAATGGTCAGAATGAGCCCGAAGGTGGCTATGGCTTCACCCGCCCACTGGCCGATGCCCGTCCTCGCCTTGGTCGAGAGCTCAAGCACCGGCAGGCCGAACATGACATGCGCCGCCCAGACACCCAGAATGCCGCCCGACAGCTGCGCCGCGACATAGGCCCATGCCGCAACCGTCGTTATTTCCCCGCGCAACCGCATCACCAGCGTCACCGCCGGATTGAAATGCGCGCCCGACACCGGCCCCAGCATGGTGATCAGCACGAACAGCATCGCGCCCGTCGCCAGCGTGTTGGCCAGCAAGGCGACGGCGACATTCCCGCCCGCCAGTTTCTCCGCCATGATGCCCGAGCCGACGACCGTGGCGAACAGGAAAAAGCTGCCGATGGCTTCGGCGGTGAGTTTCTGTTTCATGCGGCACCTTCCATTTGGCCGATTTCGGCAAGTTTCGCCTGCGCATCGGCTCTGTTCATGGTTTCAAACGGCAGGTCGAGCAGGGCGCTTACCCGTATTTCCAGCCAATGCCAGGTCTGCTCAAAAGCCGCGTCAACCTCCGCCTCGCTGCCGGAAACATCCGCCGGATCGGGCAATCCCCAATGCGCGCGCAAGGGGGAACCGGGAAACACAGGGCATGCCTCCCCCGCGGCATTGCCGCAGACGGTAATGACCATGTCGATGTGCGGCGCAGCGGGGCCCGTGAATTCATTCCAGCTTTTGGAGCGGAACGAGCTGGTGTCGATGCCCTTGCGCGCCAGCAGCCGCAGGGCGCCGGGATGCGGCACGCCCTTTGGCCTGCTGCCCGCGCTGAAGGCCGTGATGCGCCCCTTGCCCCGCAGGCCCAGAATCGCCTCCCCCAGAATGGAGCGGGCGGAATTTCCGGTGCACAACACCAGCACATTGAACGGCTTTTCGGTCACGGGGCACTCACAGATACGGGTTTGAGGAAAGGTATAACGTCGGCAGTCACCCGGAATCCCGGGCCATGGCGGTGGCACCCTCTTCCCTGCCGATCTTGCGAACCTGCTTTTGCAGCTCCAGCCGCTCAAGGCCGGCTGTCGGCAAGGAAACAAAGAGTTCGAGGCGACGGCGCATCTGGTTGAAGGCCTTGATGAAGGCCAGCTTCTGGCCATCGCCTTCAACCGCGGCGGGGTCTTCGATACCCCAGTGGGCGGTCATCGGCTGGCCAGGCCACACCGGGCAGGTCTCTCCCGCCGCATTGTCGCAAACGGTGATGACGAAATCCATCTGCGGGGCATCCGCCGCCTCGAACTCGCGCCAGTTCTTCGAACGATAGGCTTCGTGGGGATAATTGTATTCGCCCAGCACTTCGAGCGCCATCGGATGCACCTCCCCCTTGGGCTGGCTTCCCGCGCTGAACGCCCTGAAGCGCCCGCCACCAAGGCGGGTCAGGATGGACTCGGCAAGGATCGAGCGGGCGGAATTACCGGTGCACAGAAACAATACGTTAAAAACACGGTCAGACATGGCATCCTCCTCAGTTATTCCTGGCCCCTTAGCAGCAGCGCTTATCGGAAGTCGGTGGCAAGTCCGCACAACCGGCACCGGCCGATGCCATTTCATTGGGTATGGCCGCAGCTGACAGGCCGGAATTTGCCGCGTCCAGTACCTTGCGGGCTGGGACCTGACGGATGCGGTCCGCAAGTTCTATCGCCGCAGAGATTTCAGCGTCGCTCAGGCCATTTTTCTTCGCCAGCGGAACGTGATGCTCAACGCAGGGCACACAATTACTGGCAAGGGCAGCGCCCAGGGCGACCAGTGAAGCTTCGCGCGGAGTGAGCTCGGTCATGACGATTCCCTCAGCAGCAGGTTTTGGCGGAGATTGCTGGCGCGCAGCAGGCGCCTTGCGCGGCATTGCCCGAGGCAAGCTGTGCAAGATCAGGGCTGGCGCCATAGCTCGTGGCATCACCCTTGGTGAGAAAGGCTTCCCACACCACGCCGTCGGGGTCGGCAATCCAGCTCTTTTCCGACTGCGCATAGCAGCAGGTCGTCGCGCCCTCTTCCAGCACCGGAGCATCGGCGGCCCTCAGGCGCCCATAGACCTCGGCCAGCTCGGCCTCGTCTTCCACCTGAACCCCGAGATGTTCGATACCCTTGGCCGCGCCGCACTTCTGCGAGATGGCGAAATTGATGCGCGGGTCATCGAGCATCCATTTGGCATAATCGGGCTTGATAACGGTCGGCGCGGCACCAAACAGGCCGCTGTAAAAGGCGATGGAGGCATCGAGGCTTTCCACCCCGACATGAACGTGAAAACGCTTCATGCGACATCCTTGGTGATTGTGGGAATGGTGATTGTGGGTTGCGGGGGGCAGGAGGCCTCCGCCGTGCAGGGCACCCCTGCGCAGCAATTCGTGGTGAGGTAGCCCATCAGCGCATTCATCGCCGCGTAGTCCGCCGTATAGATGATTGAGCGGCTCTGGCGCAGGGAGGTGATGAGCCCCGCATTGGCCAGTTGCGCCAGATGAAAGCTCATCGACGAGGGGGGGACACCAAGGCTTTCGGCAATCGCGCCCGCCGCCATGCCCTCGGGCCCGGCCTGCACCAGCAGGCGGAATGTGGCGAGGCGATGCTCCTGTGCCAGAGCGCCCAACGCGCGGATGACATGTGCGGATTCCATAATTCCTCCTATGATTCGATTATTATGGAATTATGACAATATGCCACGCTCACGCATTAGTCCAGCCACGCGGCACCTCCCCACCGGCCCGGTTCTCCACCCCCGATAAACGCAAAACCGCCCCCGGCCTTCGCTCGCGATAATAGCGAGCGGGGCCGGGGGGCGGAGGAGGTAGGCAGGTTCAGTCAGATCAGTGGATGCTCAGCCCCCACTGGTTGACCGCGTAGGTGATTGTGTAGTTCGAAGCGGACCCGGTGCTGAACACCGCGTTCGAGCCATTCAGCGAATAGCCACCGGGGGCCGAGCTGGAGGTGGCGTTCGAGGTCACCGAGATGCTGGACACCGTATCACCATTGACCAGGCCATTGGTGCTGGTCGGGCCCGTCGAGACCCAGCCATCATAGGCCGTATCGGTGGTGGGGATGGCCGAGCCTTGCGCGATGCTCATGTTGTTGGCCACCAGCGTCAGCAGGCGCGGGGTAACATTGAGCGCCGTGGCGTTGCCCGGGGCCTGCACGAAGTTGTAGATGTAGTTCGTGCTGGCACCCACCAGACCCGATCCGTAGATGGCACAGTGGCCAACGCCGGTCGTGACATCGGTTGGGCTGGTATAGACCGCCGTGCCGGTGGTGATCTTGGCCACGGTGTCGCCATTCATCAGACCGCTGGAGGAAACCACGCCGCCGTAGATGCCGTTCGCCTGACCATAGGTCCGTTGGGTGCTATAGGCCGAGTAGGTGATGGTGGCCGTGGCGGGGGTGATGGTCAGGGCGGTGGCATTGCCCGCTGCCTGAACCGTGGTGATCGTGTAGTTGCCATGCGCGGCGATCAGGCCGGAGCCGTTGATCGCATAGCTGCCCACATTCGATCCGGCACCACCAGTGCTGGTCCAGCTCGCGGCGCCCGAAGTGCCGGTCGCCAGCGTGTCACCCGCCACCAGACCCGATGCCGTGACCGTCCCGGTAAAGGTCGGGTTCGAGGCACCATAGGTGCGGCTATAGGCATTGGCCGTGTAGGTCAGCGTCAGCGGCGCCGGAGTGATCGACAGGCCGAACTGGTTCACCGCATAGGTGATGGTGTAGTTGGCCGCCGAGCCGACGCCAAACACCGCGTTCGACCCGTAGAGCGCATAGTTACCCACGCTGGAGGAAGTGGTGGCGTTGGAGGTCACACTCTCGCTGGTCACCGTGTCGCTGTTTTTAAGACCCACGGCAGTTACGGTGTCGGTAGTGGGGTTGGCCGCGCCATAGAGACGCGAGAGGTTGTTGGCGGTCAGCGTCAGCGCCGCCGGGGTGATGGTCAACGCTGTGGCATTGCCTGCGGCCTGCACATTGTTGAACACATAGTTGACGCTGGTGCTTACCAGACCAGACCCATTGATCGCATATTTGCCAACGCCGGTCGCGGCGGTGGTGGGGCTGGTGAAGGACGCCGTGCCGCTGGAGACGGTCGCCTGCGTGGCGCCATTGACCAGACCGGTTATCGCCACTGTGCCGGAATAGGTGCCATTGCTGGAACCATAAACGCGGCTGGCCGTGTTGGCCGTGTAGGTGACGGTCGCCGTCAGCGGGGTGATGGTGAAGGCCGTCGCATTGGCGCCGTTCTGCACGATGCTGATGGCATAGTCAGGGTTCGCCTTCACCGACAGACCCGCGCCGGTGATGGCGTACTGGCCGGCGTTGCTGGTCTTGGTTGCGGTGGTGGACCAGCTGGCGGTGCCGGTGGTCACACTGGCGAGCGTGGCACCATTGACCAGACCGGTCGTGGTCACCGTGCCGGTCACCACCGGGTTGGCGGAGAAGTAGGGACGGCTGACCGGGGTGGCGTTATAGGTGACGATGACCGAGGCCGGCGTCACCGTCCAGGTGCCATTGACGCGCTGGTTGATGATGTAGTTCGGGTTGGTCAGCGTGCCATTCACCGTGAGCGCGTAGGGCGAGCCGGTGACATGGGTGGCGCTGGTAATACCGAAGCTGTTCGACAGGCCGGTCAGCTGGGTCGCGGCCATCTGGTTGGTCACCAGACTGCCGTTGGCCATGCCGGTTACGGTAAGGCCGGGATTGACCGGGCTGGTGCCATAGACCGAGGTGCCGCTGGTGGCGGTAACGGTGATGTGCGCCGCCGTGATGCCATAGGCAACCGAGGCATTGGTCAGGCTCAGGGAATAGTTGCTGCCTGCCGAGAGGGTGCCCAGCGTGATGTTGTAGGTGCCAACATCGGGAATGGCCTTGGGCGCGTTGAGGCCCAAAGTGCCGGAGAGCGTGTTGCCGTTCACCAGACCGGTGTTGGCGGTGAGCCCACCCACCGCATAGGCCGGGGCCAGCGGCATGCCATAGACCGAGCTCTGGCCACCGGTAGGCGTGATCAGCACCGAGCGCGGGGTGATGGTCAGCGCCGTGGCGTTGCCCACCGCCTGCACGCTGTTAAGCGTGTAGTTGCCACTGTTCAGCGTGATGCCGCTGCCGGTGATGCCATAGCTGCCCACATTGCTGAGGCCGGTGGCGGTGGTCGCCCAGCTGGCCGAGCCAGCGGTGACATTGCCCGCCTGATCGCCATTGACCAGACCGGTAACCGCCGCATTGCCCGAAAGGCCGCTTGGCGTGTTGCCATAGATGCTGCTGGCGGCATTGGCGGTGTAGGTCACGGTCAGCGAGGCTGGCGTGATGTTGTAGGCCGCGCCGGTATAGACCAGATTGTAGTCGCTGCCAGCGGTCAACGTGCCCTGCCGCACGGCATAGGTGCCGACGTTGGAGTGATTGGTGGCACCGGTCGCCAGCGCACCGCTCAGCGTATTGCCATTGACCAGACCGCTGGTGGCGGTGAGGCCGCCCACGGTATAGGTCAGCGGCGCGATGGCCGAGCCATAGACGCTCGACAGGCCGGTGGTGGCCGATACGAAGAGCGAGCGGGCGGTGATGCCGTAATTCGCGCCGGTATAGACCAGATTGTAGTTGCTGCCGGCAGTCAGCGTGCCTTGCGTGATGGCATAGCTGCCAACATGGGCGGTGGGGCTGGCCAAGGAGGTCAGGGCGCCGGAGAGCGTGTTGCCATTGACCAGGCCCGTGTTGGCATCGGTTGCCCCCACCGAATAGGTGAACGGCCCGACGGCATTGCCATAGATGCTGGTGAGGCCGGAGGTGGCGGTCACATTCAGCGTGCGGGCGGTGATGGCGTAGTTCGCACCCGTATAGGTGATCGTGTAGTTGCCGCCAGCGGTCAGGGTCCCTTGCGTGATGGCATAATTGCCAACATTGGCGGTGGGGCTGGCGGTGGTGGCGAGGGCACCGGTGATGCTGTCACCCAGATACAGCCCGCTCTCGCTATAGGTCAGCGGCACGATGGCATTGCCATAGATGCTGGTGAGACCAGAATCGGCGGTGATGGTCAGCGCCGCCTTGTTGACGAGCATCGAGCCGGCAACCAGCGTGATGTCATAACCCTGCTGGCCGGAATAGAGCCCCGCGATGGAGTGCCCGTAAGTGCCCGCATTGGTGCCGCTGCCGCCCACATCCGTGGCCGTGCCAAGCAACAGGCCCGGATTGGGGACGTAGTTGGTGGTATAGCCGGTGATGGTGTGGGTGGTGGTGTCATAGGTGGCGGTATCGCTGTTGGCGGTGACCGTCAGCGG
>CAIWFP010000282.1 GCA_903911985.1 uncultured Sphingomonadales bacterium | reverse complement strand
GGCAGAGCGCAAACTTCAACTGGCCGAGCGGCTTGCCGCCTATAGACGCCGCATCATATGACGCCCGTCACCGCTTCACCGCTGCTCCGCCTCCACGCGGCTACCGATGGCTCGCTGCTGGCCAGTGTGCCGGAGCCTTTGTGCGTGGGCCGTCCTGGCGAAACCTTTCTGTTCGGCGGCTGCGCCTTTGCGGCCGGGATCGAGGCGATGGAGCGGTTGACCGGTCTGCCGGTGATTGTCGCGAGCGCCCAGTTTGCCGCCAAGGCCAGACCCGGGGAACAGCTCGGGTTCGTGCCGGAACTGACCGCTGATGGCAGGGTACTGCGCCAGGCGCGGGTCGCCTTACGGGTGGGTTCCCGGCCATTTGCCTGGATGCATGGAGCATTCGGACGCCGGAACGAACCGACACTTCATCAGGGTGAGGCGATGCCCGTGGTACCGGGGGTCGCCGATTGCCCGGTGCACTCGGTAGCGCGGCTATTGTCGTCGAATGTCAACAATCTGTTCGAATTCCGCCTTGCCGCAGGCCAGTTGCCCGATCGCGAGGACTGGCTGGGCGACGGAGGACAGGACCTTGCCTGCTGGGTCTCGGTCAGATCGGGGGGGCTCATTTCCAGGCTGGTGTTGCCGGTGATCGCCGATTGCGCCGCGATCGCCTTGCCCGGCGCATTGGGCCGTCCGGCAACCGGAACCAGCCTCGACAATGCCATCCGGGTGGTGGCCGAACCTGAATGCGCCACTGTGCTTGCGGCAACGCGCATCGAGGGTATCCGCGACGGAGTGGCCCACGCAACCACGCGCATCTTTGCTCCGGACGGGCGTCTGCTCGCCGTGGCCCAGCAGTCTCTGATCCTGCGTACCCGCCAACCGGGTTGACGTTCACATCACACCCGGGAGGGAAACGAATTGACCGAAAACCGTAAAAGCCGCCTGCCGCATCGGATCGCGGAAATGACGCCCCACCCCGGCCAATGCGACTGGAAGCCCCGGCAGGAAGGGGTCTATAGGCGGGACATGGCCAGTTCGATCATCCGGGACCTGCCGATGGAGAACCGTCGCCATGCGGCGCGTGCCTGCAGGTGGCCACCCACGCCGGGAGGAACGCAGCCATTCGGCATCATCACGACCGGGTGCGACCGCTTCGGCCCCGTGGGGGACATTGATACTTTCAGCACGCCGGGGGTCTGAGGCCATGCGAGACACTGCCGAAGCCCGCCGCCTGCCGGTCGAGGGTGCGCGCAATTTGCGCGACCTCGGCGGCTATCGCACCGCAGACGGACGGATCGTGCAACCGCGCAAGATCCTGCGCGGCGGTCATCCCGGACAAATGACGCAAGCGGGACGCGCCGCCTTCGCTCGCCTGGGCTTGCGTACCATCGTTGACCTGCGTTCGACGAGCGAGCGAGAAACCCTGCCATTTCCCGACGATGTTCTGGCGTCTGCTCGCTACTGGTCGCGCGATTATGACCTGAGCCGGGGCGATATCGTGCAAATCCTGCGCGACCCCGCCACGTCGCCGGACCTGATGCGCCAGCGGATGATCAGCAACTATGCCATTCTGCCCTATGAGCAAGGGCCCGGCATCGCCGCAGCCCTGCGCTTGCTTGCCGAAGGCGAGGTGCCGCTGCTGGTCAACTGCACCGCCGGCAAGGACCGCACCGGGATCGCCTGCGCGGTCATTCTTGCCGCACTGGGCGTGCCGCGCGAACAGGTGGTGGAGGACTATGCCCTCAGCGAATGGCTTGAAGACCCCGCATCGCAGCTGTTCGAAATTGATCCGGAAGGGCCCTTTGCCTTTCTGCTCTCGGTCGATCCGGCGGTCTGGCATGTGATGAACCGTTCCGACCCCGATTACATTCGCGCCAGCTTCGCTGCGCTGGACGAGGCCCATGGCTCGGTCGAGGGCTACCTTGAGGCGGAACTGGAAATTGGTGCGGGTGAGTTGGAGCGCTTGCGAGAAGTGGTGTTGGCGGGGTGAACCCTAGCGGCGTTGGCCGGCCGATGACCCATTCAATTCGCGCACGCCTCTGGTGTTTACTCGGATAGGCTTTTGACCAAAACAGACGTGGAGAGGATACCCATGGACCTATGTAACGCCGCCCTGTTTGACGGTTCCGCCTTTCGTGACGGTCGCTACGACATCAGCATAGCGGGTAACCGAATCGTGGCGGTAACTCCCCATCGGGTGGGCAACGCCTTGGCACAGGGGGCAATCGACCTTGGCGGGCGGACGGTGATGCCCGGCCTGATCCACGGCCATATGCACGCCGACCTGTTCGCCTATTCCGCCGCTGGGCTGGCACTCGGCAAGGAGCGCCCGCCCGGCGTGTTGATGGCTATTGCCCTTCGCACCTGCGGCGTGTTGTTCGATTCCGGTTTTACCGGCTTCATCGGCGCGGCCTGTTCCAGCCATACCGATCCGCAGCTCAAGATGGCGATTGGCGAGGGGATTGTCGAAGGGCCGCGCATCCGCGCCTGTAGTCACCACGTCGGCACCACCGGCGACAACAACGGCCCGCGCCGCTGGTGGGACATCGCATCTGTCCCCGGTACCGATGTTTTCGCCGACGGTGTCGACGCGATGACCCGGCTGGTTCGCGAGGAAATCCGCGCCGGGGCAGAAATCATCAAGATCTACTCAAGTGCGGGCCACGGCATCCCCAATCGGGTGGGTATGCGCAATATGTCGCGCGCCGAAATCGCCGCCGTGGTAGATGCTGCGCACGGGCGCGGCGCGCTGGTGCGCAGCCATGTCTGCACCAAGGACCTGATCCTTGAAGCTCTGGAACTTGGCATCGACGTGATCGACCACGGCGATGAGGTGGACGAGGAATGCATTGAACTGATGGCGAAGGCGGGCACGTTCTGGGTGCCCAGCCTGCGCTATGTCGATTTCGGTGTCGCGTCCTGGGCGGCGGGTGATCCGGACATGATCCGCGCGCAGGTGCAATACCGCAAGATGTTGCCGATTGCCCACAAGGCCGGGGTGAGGATTCTGCTTGGCGATGATTACGGGGGTACACCCGGCTTTGGGCATTTCCCCGGCTGCTACGCTGGCGAAATCGAGATGTATGCCGGGATCGAGGGTCTTTCGGTCGCCGACGTCCTTAG
>CAIWFP010000281.1 GCA_903911985.1 uncultured Sphingomonadales bacterium | reverse complement strand
TCTTGCTGGTGGATCTCGACCGAGCCATCCTTGCGCACGGTATAGCTCTCGGGCCGCACGGTGCTATCGTAAGGCAGCTCCTCGTGCAGCTGGCGATACAGCTGCTCCCGCGTAATCTCCGCCGCCAGCAACCGCTCCGAAGCGTCCGACACTTGATCCTCGGGGAAGTGCCACGCACTCTCGGGCATCAGGCTGGCCAGATGCGCCTTCAGTTCCTTCACCCCATCCCCCGTGCCCGCCGAGACGAAATAGACCTCGGCAAAGTCCACGAGGCCGGTCAATTCCTGCGCCAGCACCAGCAGCGGCTCCTTGGCGCACAGATCCACCTTGTTCAGCACCAAGAGCTTGCGCTCCTTGCGTCCTTTAAGCGTCTCCAGAATGGGCGCGAGGTAATCGCGGCGCTTCTTGGCGGCATCCACCACCAAGAGGATGGCATCGGCCTCCACCGCGCCCTCCCACGCGGCGGCGACCATCGCCCGGTCGAGCCTTCGGCGCGGGGCGAAGATGCCGGGCGTGTCCGCCAGAATGATCTGGGCGTTGGCCTTGTCGGTCTGCTCCAGCGCAATGCCCATCAGCCGCGCCCGCGTCGTTTGCGCCTTGGCCGAGACGATGGCGACCTTCTGGCCGACCAGCGCGTTGACCAGCGTGCTCTTGCCGGCATTGGGCGCGCCAAGGACCGCGACGACGCCGCAACGATCCGGGCCGCACCGTTCAGGAATTGGGTTGGTCATGTGATTTATCCGTGGGTTTTGAGAAATTGTTCGGCGGCGGCGGTCTCCGCCTCCTGCTTGGATGATCCGGTGGCCTCGGCCTCGCCCACGCCCTTTATCGAAACGCAGACGGTGAAGCGGGCGGCGTGATCGGGCCCCTCGCGGCTGACGAGGCGATATTCCGGCACCTTGCGGCGGTGCCCGGCGGCCCATTCCTGCAGGGCGGATTTGGGATGCTTTGATGTGCCCGCCCGGCCGGTGACGGCGCCCTCCCACAGGCGGCGGATCATGGCGCGGGTGGCCTCGAAGCCGCGCGCGAGGAAATTGGCGCCGATCAGCGCCTCCATCACATCGCCAAGGATATTGTCGCTGTCGGCGCCGCCATCGTCGCGCGCCTGCTTGCCGAGGCGGATATGGCCGCCAAGCCCCACTTCGCGGGCGATTTGCGCACACATCTGGCGCGAGACCAGCACGTTGAGCCGTTGCGACAGGCGGCCTTCGGCCTCCCCCTCGGTTTCATAGAGCCATTCGGCAATGACCAGCCCCAGCACCCGGTCACCGAGAAATTCCAGCCGTTGATAGTCTCCGCTGGCCGAGGGGCTGCTGCCGAAACTGCCGTGCGTCAGCGCCTCCACCCACACGGGCTCCGGCCCGACGGCAGCGCCCGTGAGGCTGGCCAGCAGCGCGGCGGTTTCCGGTGGCAGCGGCGCCGTGGGGGAGGATTTGACGCTCAAGTCGCCTCTCGAAAAGCCAGACCTCAAAAAGTGTGACCGATCCGGCCCGCCCGCGCGGCGGTGAACCAGGTCCAGGGCTCATACCACACCGCCGAACCATCGGTAGACCACATCATGATTGTGGCGCGGCCCACCAGATTGGCTTGCGGCACGAAGGAAATGCCGCCGTCCGCCACGGCAAAGCGGCTGTCCATCGAGTTGTCGCGGTTGTCGCCCATCAGGAATAGCGTGGCTTCCGGCACGACATAGGGCGGGGTATTGTCGGCGTCGAAGCCGGGAATGGGGTTCTGCTTTTCCGCCCCGAAATCGAGGACCTTGATGTCCTTGTCCGGCTGACCCGGGCTGCCGGGCAGGGTTTCGTGGAATTGCGGGTAGCGGCAGACCACCGTGCCATCGGCGCGCGTTTTCTGGAAATCGGGCGCATAGCAATGGGTGTTGGGGCTTACCGCCACCTCGAAATCCTCGATGCGCTGCTTGGGTACGGCTTTGCCGTTGATCCACAACACGCCGTCCTTCATCTGCACAATATCGCCCGGCAGGCCGATCACGCGCTTGATCCAGTCAACATCATTGCCGGGCGGGGCCTTGAAGATGACGATATCGCCGCGCAGCGGCTGATGCGCGAAGATCTTGCCCGGCAGCAGCGGCAGCGAGAACGGCAGCGAATAGTTCGAGATGCCATAGGGCCATTTTGCCGCCAGCAGATAATCGCCATCGACCAGCCCCGGCAGCATCGATTCGCTGGGAATGTTGAAGGGCGAGAAGATCAGGCTGCGGAAAATGCCGACGATCAGCACCAGCTTGACGAGGAATGCCCAGAAGCTCTCCTCCTCCTTGGGCTTTGCGGCGGCGGCGGGCGGGCTGTCGGGGGTGGTTTGCTCGGTCATCGTCGCGTCCATGTTGCCCGATGTCCCCCGCGTCAAGGCTCGTGGAGATCCATCGTGTATTGCTGATGTGTGGCAGTGATACAGTTAGCCGGAATTTCGGCCCAAAAACAAAGGTCTGACCGGGCGGGCAACCCGGGCGCAACCCTATTCATCAAAAAGGGGCAAATTTCGCCGCGTTGCACCCTTGGCCGATGGCGTCGGGGGCTGCATACACTATGGCAAGGTCCGCGCGCTATAGGGGTGCGCGGCTCTATGCGACAAATACCACGATTTACAGTTTGGCCAGGAGTTTCAGGCGTGGGCAACAATGAGATGACAGCTACGGCGTGGAATCGGCTGAAAGGCCTGCCCCGGCCGACCCTTGGCGCATTGTTCGCCGCCGATGCCGGGCGGCTGGGCCTGCTGTCGCAGCGGCTGGAACTGCCCGAGCAGGCTGGCGGCGGCGGCATCCGCTTTGACTGGTCGAAAACCCATCTGGATGCGGCCCATCTGGAGGCATTCTCGGCCCTTGCCGAGGCGGTGGATTTTGCCGGAGCGCGATCGGCGCTGCTGAGCGGGGCTGCGATCAACGTCACCGAGGGCCGCGCGGCCGAGCATACCGCCCAGCGCGGGCTCGGCAATGACGCCACGGTGGAGGAAGCCTTTGCCCTGCATGCCCGCATGCGCGGCCTTGTGGCGGCGATCCATGGCGGCATTCTGGGCGAGGTGCGCCATCTCATCCACATCGGCATCGGTGGCTCGGCGCTCGGCCCGGCGCTGGCGATTGACGCGCTCACGCGCGATGGCGCCGTGGTGGATGTCCATGTCGTCTCGAACATCGATGGCGTGGCGCTGGAGCAGGCCTTTGCCGCCTGCGACCCGGCCACCACGCTGATCGCCATCGCGTCGAAAACCTTCACCACTATCGAGACGATGACCAATGCCGCCTCGGCGCTGGCGTGGCTGGGAGAGGGCGGGGTGGCGGATCCCTATGGCCGGGTGGTGGCGCTCACCGCCTATCCTGAAAAGGCGGTGGAATGGGGTGTGGACGAAACCCGCGTGTTGCCGTTTCAGGAGAGCGTCGGCGGGCGCTATTCGCTGTGGTCGTCCATCGGCTTTCCGGTGGCGCTGGCGCTGGGCTGGGATGGCTTTGCCGAATTCCTCGCCGGGGCCGAGGCGGTGGACCGGCACTTCGCTTGCCACGATGGCGCGGCCAACCTGCCCCTGCGCGCGGCTTTTGCCGATCAGCTCTACACCCGCCTGCTGGGTTGCCAGACCCGCGCCTGCTTTGCCTATGATGAACGCATGCGGCTGCTGCCTTCCTATCTCCAGCAGCTGGAAATGGAATCAAATGGCAAGAGCGTCACCATGGACGGCGCACCGCTGACCGGCCCGTCCGCGCCGATCACCTGGGGCGGGGTGGGCACCGATGCCCAGCACGCGGTGTTCCAGCTGCTGCATCAGGGCACCAACCTTGTGCCGGTGGATTTCATCGCCGCCATCGCCCCCGGTGACGAGCTGGACCCGGCGCATCACCGCATTCTGCTGATGAACTGCTTTGCCCAAGGGGCGGCGCTGATGGCGGGGCGGGCTTCCACCGACGGAGCAAGGGCCTATCCGGAGATCG
>CAIWFP010000280.1 GCA_903911985.1 uncultured Sphingomonadales bacterium | reverse complement strand
GGGGTGGTTTGCGTTCAGCATGTCGAGCCGCGCCGCTATGAAGAGGTCGAGATCGAGGCGCTGCAAACCGTCGCCATGGTCTTGTCGGAACTGATCGCCAATGCCGAACTGGTGGACGAGGTGGGCGCACTGGGCCTCTCGCCCGCGCAGACCGGTGCGGAGCAACTCTCCGGCCTGACGCTGGTCAAGGGTCTGGCCAGCGGCGTGGCGGTTTATCACCAGCCGCGCATCACCATCGAACATGTGATGGCCGAGGATACCGAGGCCGAACTTCAGCGCGTCTATCTCGCCTTCGACAAGATGCGCGAGCAGATCGACCGTATGGCCTCTCAGGCCGAATTCGGCGCGGGCGGAGAGCACGAGGAGGTGCTCGCCACCTATCGCATGTTCGCCTACGATGAAGGCTGGGCGCGGCGCATCAAGGAAGCGATCGAGAGCGGGTTGACGGCGGAGGCCGCGATCGAGCGCGTGCAGCAACGCACCCGCATGCGCATGCGCCAGATCGACGACCCGCTGCTGGCCGACCGGATGCACGATCTGGAGGATCTGGCCAACCGCCTGCTGCGCATGGTCTCGGGGCAACTGGGCACGGCGGCCACCATGGGCCTGCGGCAGGATGCCATTCTGGTGGCCCGCAACCTCGGCCCGGCAGAGCTGCTTGAATATGACAAGCGGCGCCTGAAGGGCGTCATTCTGGAGGAAGGCTCGCTGACCGCCCATGTGGTGATCGTGGCGCGGGCGATGGGTATTCCGGTGCTGGGCCGCATCCGGGGCCTGCGGGGCCTCGTGCGCGAAGGCGATCCGCTGCTGCTTGATGCCGATCAGGGGCTGGTCTTCGTGCGCCCGGCGCAAGGGATGGTGGAGGCCTTCGAGAGCCGCTTTGCCAAGAGCCGCGAGCGCCAGGCCACCTATGCCGCCCTGCGCGATGTGGTGCCCACCACCGCCGATGGCACGCGCATCAACGTCAAGATCAATGCCGGCCTGCGTGACGACATGCCCAACCTCGCGCTCACTGGCGCCGATGGGGTGGGGCTGTTCCGCACCGAGTTCCAGTTCCTCGTGTCCGCCACCCTGCCCAGCCGCGAGCGGCAGACCCGGCTCTATCGCGATGTGCTGGATGCGGCGGGCGACAAGCCTGTGGTGTTCCGCACCGTGGATATCGGTGGCGACAAGGTCTTGCCCTATTTGCGGCACGATGAGGGCGTCACGGAAGAAAACCCGGCGATGGGCTGGCGGGCGCTGCGCGTGGCGCTGGAGCGCGGCGGCTTGTTGAAGGTGCAGGCCCGCGCTTTGCTGGAGGCGTCGGCGGGCCGCACGCTGCATGCGATGTTCCCCATGGTTTCCGAGCCCTGGGAGTTCGATGCCGCCAAGGCGGTGTTCGAGGGGCAGCTGGCCTTTCTGAAGGCGCGCAAGAAGCCTGTGCCGGAGGCGGTGCGCTATGGCGCGATGCTGGAAGTGCCGGCGCTGGCCGAGATGCTGGATGTGCTGCTGCCCAGGCTGTCGTTCCTGTCGATCGGCACCAACGATCTTACCCAATTCCTGTTCGCCGCCGACCGGGCCAATCCCAAGCTGGCCGAACGCTATGACTGGCTGGGGGTGGGCATCATGCGCTTCCTCAAGCGCATTGTTGACGCTTGCCGCGCCCATGGCGTGGAAGTGGCGGTATGCGGCGAAATGGGTGGCCGCCGGGCCGAGGCGCTGGCGCTGATGGGTATCGGCATTCACCGCCTGTCGATCACGCCCGCCGCCGTGGGCCCGATCAAGGAACTGGTGCGGCAGGTCCATCTGCCGGAAATCGAAAGCGCCATGTCCGGCTGGCTGGCCACTCCCCCTGAGAATCTTCGCGCGGAACTGACAAAATGGGCAAGCAGCCGGGACATCGCCATCGACTGAGCGGGGCCATTGCCTCCCGGGCCCTCGACTGGCCCGGTTTGCGGCCCGCCCCGTCGCCCTTGCGGCAGGTGCCAGTCGTTATTGTGCAATACGCCCCGGCCATATCCATTGACATTTTGCCATATCCAGCGTTGGTTCTGCCGCCAAATCCCCGGCGGCATTCGGGGCTGATCCAAAGAAAGTGAAGACGTTACATGCTTGCGGATGATACCGAGTTTCAGCCAGCCAAAGACCCGGTGGGCCTTCGCCTGAAGCGGGCGCGTGAGGCCATGGGCCTGTCAGTGGCTGACCTTGTCGCGCATACCCGTGTGCAGGAGCGGTTCCTGCGCGCCATTGAGGCGAGCGATTATGCCGCTTTGCCCGGGCGCGCCTATGCCTTTGGTTTCGCGCGCAGCTATGCCACCCATGTTGGGCTGGACCCCGACGAGATCATTCGCGATCTGCGCTATGAGCTGGGCCTTAGCGAGGCGGCACCGGCCGACCAGCCCATGGCGGCTTTCGCCCCGGGTGATCCGGCGCGGGTTCCCAGCGCGAAGTTCGCCGGCATTGCGGCGGCGGCGGCGCTGTTGCTTGCCGGTGGTGGCTATGGGCTGTGGCACGCCTTTTCGGTACCCGACGCGAGCCTGCCGGCAGTGGTTACCGACACACCCACGCCCCAGCCTTCGGCGACCGCCAGCGCGCCGAGCGGCGTGCCCAGTGCCGCCCCCAGCGGCCAGACAGCAGGCGCTCCTTCCGGCCCGGTGGTGTTCACCGCGCTCGATTCCGGCCTGTGGGTGAAGTTTTACGACGCCTCGGGCAAGGTTCTGATGAACAAGCAGATGGTGGTGGGCGAAAGCTATACCGTGCCCGCCGACGCGGTGAACCCCATGGTGTGGACCGGCCGTCCCGAGGCGCTGGCCGTCTCGGTTGGCGGCCACCCCATTGGCAAGCTGGATGATAGCCGCAAGACCGTGCATGATCTGCCGGTGAGCGCGGCGGCCCTGCTGGCCCGTTCCGGCTTCGCCACGCCGCAGCCGGCCCCTGCCAATGGCAGCGCGATGGGGCAGGCAAACCGCGCGGCGATGCCCACGGGCAACCCCTCGGGCGCCGCTCAATCCGCTTCTGGCCAGACCGCGTCTGGGCATTCGGGAACATCGGACCGGTCGGGTTCGGCGACGCATCACACCCGTCATCACGATGCCGCCCAGCCCTCTGGCGCTCCGAGTGGCGCGGCCCAGACGGTCCCCACGGCTGAAAAAACTTCCACCGTTTCGCAGTAGACTGCGCTCGACAGCGGCGCGGCTCTGCGGCATTCATCTTAGTTCCGCGTCGCTTTGCATGCGGTGACGATATGCGGTGGGGCCACCCGCTCGGCCGGGCAGTTGGGGCAGGTATTTCGCCCGGCAGGGCCCGCGCCGGGATGGAGTTTGTTGTCGCGTTTGGCGATGCGATGACCTCGGGCGGCGCACCGGCGTGGTTTTGATATGGGAGCTTGGTTTGATGATCAGCGTGGACAGCGGCATCGCACAGGGTGAGCCGGCGCGGATTTGGGCGAATGGTTTGCGCCGCGCCGGTTTCGGGCTGGCAGCCATGGGGCTTGCCATGGCCGGGCAGCTGGCGGTGGTGATGCCGGCTCATGCGCAGGACACGGTGCAGGAGTTGCGCCTGCGCAAGGTCGAGGCCGAGGTTCACGCGCTTGAACGGCAGGTATTCCCCGGCGGCGACACCAAGTTCTTCCCGCAGGACAACGCCGCACCGCCCCCGGCCCCGCCGCCGGTGGGTACGCCCGCCACCACACCGATGACCGATGTGCTCACCCGCATGGATGCCGTGGAGGCGCAGGTTGCCCACCTTACCGCGCAGTATGAGGAGCTGAGCAACCATCTGCGCCTGTTGGACGAACGGCTTTCGGCCATTGCCCCGGTCGCGCCAGCCCCCGTGGCGGTTTCCACGCCAGCACCCGTGGCTGTTGCCGCCCCGGCACCCGCACCCGCGCGCGCGCCAGCCGTGCCCGCTTTGTCTGATCCCGCCAAGCCTTCGGCGCAGCGCATCGCGGCGGTGCGCGCCGTGGTAAAGCCGGTGAGCGGCGATCCGGGCGAAGATGATTACCAGTATGGCTTCAAATTGTGGCAGGCCAAGCTGTTTCCTGAATCCGAGCAGCAGCTCAAGCTGTTCCTCGGCCGGTATCCGCGTCATCCCCGCGTTGGCTATGGCCGCTATCTTCTGGGGCGCGCCCTGTTGGACGATGGCAAACCACACGATGCGGCCGAGGTGTTCCTGCAGAATTACGACGCCGACCGGCATGGACCCCGTGCCGCCGATAGCCTGCTCTATCTGGCGGCGGCCATGGTGGATCTGAAGGATGTAAACCACGCCTGCATCGCGCTGGGCGAGTTCGCCGACAACTTCAAGCCCGATGCCGCCCGGCGGCTGAAAGCGCCTTATGACGAGATCCGCAGTCTGGTGGTCT
Organism: uncultured Sphingomonadales bacterium; assembly: GCA_903911985.1. Classification (GTDB taxonomy): domain Bacteria; phylum Pseudomonadota; class Alphaproteobacteria; order Sphingomonadales; family Sphingomonadaceae; genus Novosphingobium. Next base: position 5,910 of record CAIWFP010000280.1, on the reverse strand, counting down.
GCAACTGACGAGCACGTGGCTTCTCTGAGCGCCGACACCACGCCAGAGGGCGCGGGCCGCTTCGCCGCCGATCTGGCCCGTGTATGGCCCGAGGGTGCCGTCGTTGGTGAGCGAGAGGGCGCCAGCCCGCAGGCTGGGCTGCTCGGGCTGGCGGTGTCGGGCGGGCCGGATAGTCTGGCGCTGCTGCTGCTGGCCCATGCCGCCCTGCCGGGCCGGGTGGAGGCGGCAACCGTTGATCATGGATTGCGTCCCGAAAGTGCCGCCGAGGCCGAAGGCGTAGCCCGGATCTGCGATAGGCTGGGGGTGCGCCACGCGACGCTTTCGGTCTCGGTTCAGGTGGATGAGGGCAGCCTGCAATCCGCCGCGCGCGATGCTCGCTATGCGGCGCTGGCGGGGTGGATGGAGACGCGGAGCCTCGCCGCGCTGGCCACGGCCCATCATGCCGACGATCAGGCGGAGACCCTGCTGATGCGGCTCAACCGGGCCAGCGGCGTGGCGGGGCTGGCTGGCGTGCGCGACAGGGGGGCGGTGCCCATGGCCGGTGGGACACAGCCCGCCCTTCTGCTGCGGCCCCTGCTGGGCTGGCGGCGGTCGGAACTGGCCGGGATAGTGGCGGCTTCGGGCATCGCCGCGGTTGACGACCCTTCCAACGCCGATGACCGTTTTGATCGTGCCCGGTTAAGGGGCCAGATGGCCGGGGCGCCTTGGCTCGATATCGCCGCCATCGCCCGCAGCGCGGCGCATCTTGCCGATGCGGATGCGGCGCTCGTCTGGGCGGCGGAACGTGAATGGCGCGAGGCGGTGGAAAAGGATGGGCTGGGCCTCACCTATCGCCCCCGCGGCCCCCGCGCGATTGCCTTGCGGGTGCTGGCGAGAATTGTCGAAACACTCGATGGCGAGGCGCCGCGCGGTGCGGCTGTCGCCCGCCTGTTCGACAGTCTGCTGGCGCGGCAGCCCGCCTCCATCGGTGGGCTGGTGGCAAGGCCTTTGGCCGGCGGGTGGAGTTTTGTGAAGGCGCCCAAGAGGCGGGGGTAGTCGGATAGAGGCAGCATTGCAGCGGCTCGCCCTTGGCAACCCCGTCCCTGTCATCGTTGCGCCAAAGGTTGGTCGTGGCACAAGGTCGCAGCGTCGCAGGCGTTTAGAGCGTTTCCCGTTCAAGCTGACGCGAACGGGAAAGCGACGCTCAAGCGCCGCGCGGGCTGGTCGCGTTTCTCGATCCGGAATCTGCGGAAAACGCTCTAATGCCGCTTCGTGGCAGGGCGCGAGGCCGATGTGGGGTATCCCGCCTAATCTTCCTTAACCCTAACGATCAACCAGCGAATCCCCCAAACCCACCTGTCTGCCGCGCGTGATATAGACGCGATCACCCAGATGGACGTGGTCGTACAACAATTTGGCAAAGGCAATCGGCACCCCGATGCAGCCGTGGCTGGCAAAGCCGTTGCGCACATTCGAGCCATGGATCGTCACCCCATCGCGGGTGAGGCGCAGCATATAGGGCATGGGCGCGTCATAGATATTCGAGATGTGGTGCGCGTCTTTCTGGCTGATGGGAAAGACGCCGGTGGGGGTGGGATAGTCATCGGTGCCCAGCAGCACAGCGGCGGTGCCGATTTCGTAACCACTGCGGAAGGCCGAGATGACCCGCGCTTCCAGATCGACGGTGATGACCAGCGGGCCGGGGGGGACGCCGGCCTCGTCCCAGTGCCACTCGCCATAGCGGATTGGGCCATCGATTGGCAGAATGCGGCGGATGACATAGCGGCGGTCGGTGGAGTTTGGCGCCTCGTTGGCGATGCTGGCCAGATAGGCGGGCGGGGCGATCTGGTTGAAAGCGGCTGGCTCGGCGGGGGATTCGGCCTGTGCGCCGACAGGCAGGTCCTTGGTGGTCCGCCTGGCGTGCGGACCGGCGCCATCCGGGCTGGCATCGCCGGAGGGCGGAGCGGATTGGTCGGGCCTGGGCTGCGTTTCCGCACCATCCGCGCCGGAGCCGGGTGCGCGCAGATCCCGCAGCTCGCCGGCGGAGAGATGCAGTGTGCCCAGCCGCTCGTCCACCAGCAGCAGCCCGTAGCCAGCTGCCGCCGCGACCAGCAGCACAGCGCCCACGGCACCGGCCTGGGGCAGGGAGAGGCTTCTATCCAACACTTACCGAATTCCTGACGAATATGGTTAACAAGCCATTACTAGACCTATTTCGGCCATGGCGTCAGGGGGCGTTGAGCCCTGTCCCACAATGATACAACAGATGTTTGGTTTACAGCAGACCGCTGGCACGGCGCCCCGTGCGATGAGCGGGGTCCGCGTTGCTGGTGACGCATCCCATCCTGATATTAGCCGTGGGCGCCAAACTCGTTGGCGATGGCCGTGCCTATCCGCAAGGAAAGGGCATAGGCGCGCTCCAGCGGCTCGATATAGTCGCGTCTGATCGCGCCATAGCCGCTGGCGCCCCCGTCCGGGTAATCGGCGGGTTCCTTCACATCGAAGTCCGACAGGCTGGGGAAACTGGTGGGGAAGGCCCGCCGCAACTGGGTCAGCGCCTCGTCGACGCGCAGGGTGAACACCATTTCCAGCACATCCTCGCGGGCGATGTCGTTGGCGCGGCTGAAGGCGGGCACCATCACCGCCTTGAGGAACATGTGCTGGAACAGGGCAAGGCGCAAAGCCTGACAGACCCCCAGCATGCGGCGGGTGTGCTCGCGGTCCGCCACCTGGTAATGGGGCTGGGGCGCCCCGTCGGGCAGCAGGTCGAACAGGCGGTGCAGCTTCATCGCATCCACCCTGAGACGCGTCGCAAGGCGGCGATAGACGCCGGTGCGATCATCGCCGGTCAGATATTCGGCCAGCGCCAGGCAACCCGGGGCAATCGCCTCCTCGTGGCCGCGATAGGGGCGGCTGGCCCAATAGGCGCTGTTGAACAGCTCGCCATGGGCGGTCACGGTCTTGATCGACGCCAGCGCGTCGGCGGCGCGGACCAGCCGCACCATCTGCCGCCCGCGATCACTGGTGCGCAACAGTTCCGCCAGTTCCTCGACATTGCCGTCGGCGGCCGTGCCAAAGCCGGCGATGATGTTCACCGGATAGCCCAGCTGCTGCAGTATGGCATTGTGCGGAATGGCGCGGATCTGGCGCAGGGACATGGTGCGGTCGGCGGCAAGGTCGCTCTGGCGGCGTGATTTGCGGCTGCCGGTGTCGTTCAGCAGGCCAAGGCCAAAGGCGTTAAGCGCGCGGGAATAGGTGCCGGATTCCAGATGGTCCTGCTGCACCTTGCGGATGGCGCGGTAGAAGTCGAGGCTGAGGTCTGTGCGGCGATAGAAGGGGTCTGTCGGGGCATAGGGGTCGGTCTCGGCCGGGGGCGTTTCGGTAAAGCGGGTGAGGGTGGCCAGCGCCAGCTCTGGCGTGCCGAAAAACAGGTAGCCATCGCCACCCTGAAAGCTGACCTCCGGCTCCAGCCGCAACCCGCCGCGCACGAAACGCCGCCGCGCCCAGGGGCTGAGCGGCCAGGCAAGGCGGTCGGCAAAGGAGGAGGGATGGGCGCCGCGCCCCATGCTCTCGCCATGGGTGTTGAAGATCAGGGCTGCCAGATCGCCAAGGTCGTTGGCGACCATCGCCTCGGCAAGACGGCCCTGCAACCGCTCGATGGCAAGGGCGGCGGGGATCTGCCCGACAAACCGCCCGGCATCGGAAAAGCCGGTCTGGATACACACCCGCCCGCGCACCTTGGCATAGGCGCGATAGGCGGGCTCCGCCAGCACCGCGTCGAGCAGGCGTCCGCCATGTTCCAGCGCGCTTTCGGTCTCGAACAGGGGCGAGACATCGACCTTGTCCTCCATGCCGAACAGCCGCGCGAAATAGAGCGCGGCCAGCACGGTGGTCGGTTGCTCGCATTCGGCCACCAGCATGCGGATGGGGCTGTCGGCATCGATGTGATGGAGGATTTGCGCGGCGGTGAGAAACAGGCGGATGGCGGTCGAATTCTCGATGGCCAGCGCCGCGAAGTTGGAGCGCAGCGGCTTGGCCGTGGCCAGCAATTCGCGCATCTTCATCAGCGCGGCCTGACTGCCCAGATCGAGCTGGCCGGTGGGGTCGAGGCGGCGGCGGATCGCGTTTTGCAGCTGAGAGGCGTTCACCCGGAAATGCACCCAGCCCATGCCCAGCCCATCGGCGCGCATGGCCGAGGCCACCACCAGCAGGCGTTGCGCTGTCGTCTCGTCTGCCGCCTGGGCGCGTGTCTCCAGCTCGGTGATGGTCGCGGCAAGGCTGGTCAGCTTGTCCGGGTGATCGGCGGTAAGGGAGTTGGCGGCGGCGGAAACGGCGGTGGGCTCGGTCAGATCGGTGCCAAACAGCGCCGCCATCTCGTCCGCCCGCGCGGCGGCAAGAGAGAGGGTTTGCGCGATATCCGGCGCCGGCGAGTTCAGGGCCTCGGTATAGCTGGCCAGCCTTTGCGCCTTTTCCTCCAGCCGATAGCGGATGCAGGTGTGCCAGCCGATGTCGGTGCGCCCATCCATGTCGTACCCAACCCAGCTGGCAAAGCGGAAGGGCAGCGGCTGAAGCTCGCGCCAGCGGGTGGGCCAGCGCGTGGCGGCGCTGTCCAGCAGGCGGGCGGTGATCACATCGCGCGCACCCTGTGCCCGGGCGATGGCGGCCATGGCGGCGGCATGTTCGGTATCCAGCGTGATGATATCGCGCGTGGGCGAAACGCCTTGCAGGGAAGCCTCAGGGTCACCGCTGGCGGCGCTGGCTACCGCCTCTGTCTGGGCGCTGGCCAGCAGGAAAGTGGGGTGGGCGGTGAAAACGATATGCGCGCATGGCCTGCGCCAGCGCGCGGCAAAGGCGGCGAAGTCCCCGGCCTCCGCCAGCGATGCCACCCGCGCGATATTGGCCGCGGGCTCTACCGGGCCAACCAGATGGCGCAGGCGCCGCGTGCGGGCGGCAAGCCCTTCGGCCTCCAGTTCGGCTACCAGCAGCTCCACCTCGGCCAGCGTCATCGCGCCGCTTTCCAGACGCCGCGAGATTTCGAGGCTGAGCTGGAACACCGGATTGAACAGGGGTGTTTCCACGGTGCGCTGGTGCAGATGCTGCAGGCGCTGGGCAAGGGCGGCAATTTCGCTCATCGGCTTAAAACTCCCTGTCGGCTCGCGCCCGGCTGGCATCTTTCCCGATGGGCCGCCCGTTGAGGGCTGGCGGAATGCATTTAGCCCGCGAGTGCGGCGGCTTTGCGGGCGGCAGTCTCGATCGCGACGGGATCGGGCACACCCTTTCCAACCATCCAGCTGCCTCCGACGCAAAGCACCGCCTCAAGCCCCAGCCACTGGGGCGCGCTGGCAGGGGTAATGCCGCCGGTGGGGCAGAAACGGGCCATACCGAAGGGCGCGGCAATCGCCTTTAGCGCGGGGATGCCGCCCGAGGCCTCGGCCGGGAAGAACTTGAAGCGGGTGAGGCCCATGTCGAGGCCCAGCATGATGTCCGCTGCATTGGCCGTGCCGGGCAGAAAGGGCACGCCGCTGGCGATAGCCGCCGCCCCCAGCGCGGGCGTGAGACCCGGCGAGACGATGAACTCCGCCCCCGCCTCAAGCGCGGCATCAAGGTCGCGGGGGGAAAGCACCGTGCCCGCGCCCACCACGGCGCCGGGCACCTGCTTCATCTCGCGGATGACATCGAGCGCGCAAGGGGTGCGCAGGGTCACCTCCAGCGCGAAGATGCCGCCCGCCACCAGCGCCCGCGCCACCGGCAGGGCATGGGCGACATCCTCTATCACCAGCACCGGGATCACCGGGGCCAGGGTCATGATCGTGTCGATGGAGCGGGTCATCAGCGGGGTTCCTTGGTAAAATGCTCGGCGGCGAAGGCGGCGGCGGCGCCCAGCAGGCCGGGCTGGGGATGGGTGATAAGCTTGACCGGCAGTGCCGCCAT
>CAIWFP010000279.1 GCA_903911985.1 uncultured Sphingomonadales bacterium | reverse complement strand
TGGGGCAGGACTTTGCCGATTGGCCCGCCGCGCAAGCGGCGCTGGAGGGTTTTGTGCTGGCGGCCGGGCCCGAACAGGACGCCGCGCTGATCTCGCTGCTGGGCGCGATCGAGGGGCGCCGGCTGCAGGTGTTCGGGCCCACCTCGATTGGCGAGGCGGCGCTGCATGTGCGCCTGCCGCAGGGAGTTTAGAGCATGAACGGCGAGCCACCCCGGATCAGCGAAATCAGCCGCGACTTTGCCGCGGTGAGCAGCGTTTACGGCACCGACACCGAAGACCCGCACGCGGTCTATCGCGAATGCCGCAAGAATGAGCCGATCATGGTCGGCGACATTCTCGCCAGGTGGAATGTGCCCTCGCAGGCCGATTATTCCAACCTTGGGCGGCAGGTGTTCACGCTGTTCCGCTATGACGATGTCCTGGCGGTGCTGCGCGATCCCAAGACCTTTACCAGCACATTGCTGCAGGAAGGGCTGGGGCAGTTCCTTGGCGGCTTCCTGCTGACGGGGATGGACGATGCGACGCACAAATGGGCGCGCAAGCTGCTGGCCCCGGCGTTTTCGCCCAGGGTTATCGCGGGATGGAAGGCGCTGCTGACGCCGGTGGTGCGGGACGCGGTGGCCAGATTGGCGCCGCGCGGCAAGGCCGATCTGATGGAAGACCTGCTGCTGCCGCTGCCGGTGCGGCTGATCTATGAAATCATCGGTTTTCCCAAGGATGAGGCCAGAACGCAGGAATTCGCCGCGCGCGGCATGCGCATTCTGGTGGGGCCGCAGCGCGATCCGGAAAAGGCCAAGGCCAGCATGGCGGCCGCCTTTGCCGCCGCGCGGGAACTCTATGACGACACGCTGGAGGTCGTCCGCCAGCGCCGGGCCGAGGGTTCTCTGGGCGAGGACCTGATCGGCTATCTGCTGCGGGCCGAGGACGATGGCACCAGGCTCGATGATGCCCACATCACCGAATTGATCCGCCAGATGCTGCCCGCCGCCGCCGAAACGACCACGCGTTCGTTCGGCAGCATGCTGGTCGCGCTGCTGGAACGCCCCGCGCTGCTCGCCCGCATCCGCGAGGACCGCAATCTGGTGTCCAGGGCGGTGAACGAGGGGATGCGCTGGGAAACCGCCTCGCAGTTCCTCGCCCGGCAGGCGAGCGTGGATGTGGAGTTCCACGGCGTGAAGGTGCCGGCGGGCGCGGCGCTGTCGCTGTGCTCGGGTTCGGCCAATCGCGACGAGACGGTGTTCGACAATCCCGACGAATTCGACATCGACCGGCCGCAGAGGGTGAATGTCGGCTTTGGCGCCGGCGTCCACATGTGTCTGGGCATGCCTGTCGCCAAGACCGAGATGGAGGCCATGCTGAACGCGATTCTCGATCTGCCGAACCTGCGGCTTGACCCGGATCAGCCGCCGCCGGTGATTGTGGGGGCGCAGCTGCGGGGCCCGCGCGCGTTGCATGTGGTTTGGGGGGATTGAGATGACCGGCATTTTCGACGGCAAGATTGCGCTGGTCACGGCGGCGGGCGCAGGGATAGGCATGGCCACAGCGGAGGGCTTTGCGCGGCGCGGTGCGCGGGTGATGCTGTCGGACATCAACCCCGATGCGGGCAATGCCACCACCGAACGCCTGCGCGGGGAGGGGCATGACGTGCGTTTCCTGCGCGCCGATGCCACCTGCGAGGATGATGTCGCCGCGCTGGTGCGGGGCACGGTTGCCGCGTTTGGCGGGTTGAACATCGCGGCGAATATCGTCGGTGATGCGCATCGCGACGCTTCGGGGCCGGACTTTCACGAGCAGAGTCTGGAGGCCTGGGAATATACGCAGGCGGTGAGCCTGCGCAGCGTGTTCCTGTCGATGAAGCACGAGATCGCGCATATGATCTCGCCCAACAAGACCGGGCAGGGCGGCGGCGTCATCTGCAACGTCACCTCGCTGGCGGGCATGCTCTATGTGGGCGCCGCCGGGGCGGCCTATGCGGCGGCCAAGGCGGGTGTGGTGCGGCTGACCAAGTTCGCCGCCGTCTCCTATGCCGAACGGGGCATCCGCGTGAACTGCATCGCGCCGGGTGTGACGCCGACCGAGGCCTATAACAAGGCCGGCGCGGAAATGGGGCAGATGGTGATCGACCACCTGCTGGCCTTTCAGCCGATCAAGCGCGTCATCGCCACCTCCGAACAGGCCGATGCCATCGCCTGGCTGTGCAGCGATACCGCCGCGATGGTGACCGGCCATGTTCTGCCGGTTGATGGCGGCTGGACCGCGCAATAGAAATCCGCATCACGGAGAGAGCATCATGGCGTTTCGCATCATCCACTGGGCGACCGGCCACACCGGCAAGATGGTCATCCGCGCCACGGCGGAACGCGCGGATTATCGGATTATCGGCGGCTTTACCTATAACCCGGAAAAGGCGGGGCAGGACATCGGCACGGTGGCCGGTATCGATCCGCTGGGCGTGGCACTGACCAATGACTGACAGGCGATCCTCGCGATGGAGGCGGATTGCGTGCTGTTTCTGGCGGGCGCCGAAAACGATGTGCCGGGCAGCATTGCCGATATTTGCGCCCTGCTGGAATCGGGCAAGAGCGTCATCACGACGGCGGCCAACTTCATCTATCCCAAGTCGCTGGGCGCGGATGTGGCGGCGTCGCTGGCCGCTGCCTGCGCCAAGGGTGGCAGCACCTTCCATGGGTTGGGCATCATGCCGGGGTTCCTGGCCGAATCCGTGCCGCTCTACCTTGCGCGCCTGTCGCGCCGGGTGGACCGGATGGTGGCGTCGGAAACGCTGATGTATGACAAATACCCCAGCACCTATCAGATGTTCAACCTGATGGGCTTTGGCTATGCGCCGGATGACCCCACCCCGGCCTTTGCCAATGTCGAGCTGGTGGGCGAGACATGGCGTCATTCGGGCATGCTGGTGGCCGATGTGCTGGGCTTGCCCATCGACCGGATCGAGAATTTCCGCAATGTGGTGGTCACGCCGCGCGATCTGCATGTGGCGGCGGGGACCATCCCTGCCGGCACGGTGGGGGCGATGAACTTTGGCGTAAGGGTGATTTCGGGCGGGCGCGAAAGGATCGTGCTGCAGCATTTCACCCGCATGGCCGAGGATCTCGCGCCCGAATGGCCACAAGGCCACGGCTGGCTGATCGATCTGGAAGGCGAGCCGACGATCAACGCGCGCATCGATATCGGATCCGACAGTGTGATGCCCACCGACGACGCCTGCATGGCGACAGCGATGCACGCGATCCACGCGGTGCCCTATGTGGTGGCGGCGAGGCCGGGCATCATACTGCTGACCGACGCGCCGCCGCTGGCGGGCGCCGATGCCTTCCATCAGCCGGCGCGTGGATAGGCATCCGGGAACAGGTGATCGAGCGGCGCCAGCCCACGGGTGACGATGGGGCCGGGATAATCGCGCAAGCATTGCAGCCGGCGCATCTGGCGGCGGTGGAAAAATCGGACAAGATCTCCATCGCTTGGCGGTCCGGCCTGTTCGACAAAGGCATCCAGCCGCGCTTCCAGCGTTGCGGGATCGCCATCCGCTAGGCCAAGTATGGTGCGCGCATCGTCCAGCTCGGCCTGCGCAATGGCCTCGCCGCTTTCCGCAAGGCGGTGGAGATAGAACGCCAGCGACTGGATCGGCGGCTGGCGGAAGAAACCCTCGGTCGGCAGCGCCCCGCTCTGCAGGATCAGATCGCGCCACGCATGGGGATCGCGCGGGGGCACCACCGCGACGGCTGGCGCCGGATCGAGCGCGAAGCCTTCGCCTTCGGCAATGGCTTTCAGCGCGGCGCGGGTAGCGCCCATGCCCCATGACAGATATTCGACATAGGCGGGATGCGGGCTGACCTTGCGAAATGTGGCCTTGGTCATCATCGGCACGGCGATGAACAGGAGGACGGTGTAATAGGTCAACACCGGCCAGTCGATCGGGCTGCCGCTGGCTTGCACATAGCGCGTGAGAACCGCGGCCACATCGCTGATCGGCTCGTTAATGTCGCGCACCCGTATCGAGGCGAGATCGGCAATCGGATCGCCAAGCTTTGCCAGTTCCAGATCGTAAAGCGCGGTGACGCGCGTGCCGTTGTGGAAGAACTGCGGCGCGTCGCCGATCAACACGACATTGCGGTCGCGATGCAGGGGCACATGCCGCCGCAGCCAGCCGGTCACGAAGCGGAGCAGCGCATCGGGCCCGTCCTCTTCGGGCTCGTAATGCCCTTCGGCGAACAGCAGATATTCAAGGGCGACCGCTTTTGCGTCCTTCCCGGCGGGCAGTCCGGCGGCCACGAATGGCGCAATGTCGAGTGCGTGAACCTTGGCGAGATAGCCGGCGTATTCCTCCACCATCCGCTGCACGGCGGGATCGCCATCGACATCGCCGAGAAACGGCGTGTCAGCCATATGCGCCATGACGATCGCTTCCGGGTCGGGGCACCAGCCATAGATGTGGGGCACGGGAATGGCGTTTTGCTCGAACAGGCTGAGCACCTCGTATTCGCGCCGCAGCGGCCAGGTGCCAAGGCCGCTGGCACGGTCGGCGCGCACATGCAGGGCCAGCGTCTCGGCGCCGCGCTCCACCGTGACCTGCCATGAAGGCCGCCAGCGGGGAAGGCGTTCGAAGGCGGTGATCGTCCCGCCGATGTTTTCTATGAGCCACGCGCGGATATTGGCCTCGCAGCGGGCGTCGTCGTCGGTCATGGCGCCGGGCGGTCGACGATGGCGCGGCACCGCTGATAGGCAGGGCGCGCTTCCATGCGCTCAACATAGGCGGCGATCGCCGGATGGCCCTCGACATCGACCGGCACGAACTGGCGCGTCATGGTGAAGGGGAAGGTCATCATCACGTCGGCGGCGGTGAAGCCTTCGCCAGCGATAAAGGGCACGCTGGCCAGCCGCGCATCGGTGAAGGCCAGCAATTGCCCGATCCGCTGGCGCGAATGGCGGCGCAAGGGGTGATCGGCAGCGATCCCGGAGAACCCGGCCATGATCTCGCTCACCAGCGCCGGCATCAAGGTCGATTCGGCGAAATGGAACCAGTAGAGATATTCGGCATAGTCCGGCGAGTCCGGCCCCAGCGCCAGCGCGCCGCCGCCTTGGGTGGTGGCGAGATATTCGATGACCGCGCCGCTTTCGGCGATGTTCGTGCCATCAATACCCAGCACGGGCGAGGAGCCGAGGGGATGAAGCGCCTTGTAGGCGGGCTCCGCCTGCATGGTCACGGGCAGGCGCTCAAAGAATTCGATGGCATAGGGTGCGCCCAGTTCCTCCATCAGCCATACGGCGCGTTCGGAGCGTGAGCGGTCTAGCTGGTAGATCGTGATGGTCATGGTTCAGGCCTGTTCCTTGTCCGCATCAAGCTGCGCGCGCTGGCTGGTCATGTCGAGCGCGGCAAGATAGCCGTAGAGCAGCCCCCGCGTGTTGGCGATACCGCTGTTGTAGCCCCCGCCGATGTCGAGCCAGGCGGCGGAATTGCCCGCTGCATAGAGCCCGGGAATGGGGGCATCCTGCGCATTGAGCACACGGGCCCCGGTGTCGATCGGCAGGCCGGCGGTGGGCACGCCCATGGTCACCCGCTCGATCTTCACGGCATGGAACGGCGCCTGCTCGATTGGCCCGAGGTTGGGGTTGAGCAGGCGCGGGTCGCCGGTCATGATCCGACCCCAGGGCACGCTGCCGCG
>CAIWFP010000278.1 GCA_903911985.1 uncultured Sphingomonadales bacterium | reverse complement strand
TCCTGCGGATCTTCCAGCCCCACGCTGATGCGCAGCATATTCTCGCCCACGCCCATATCGGCCCGCACCTCGGGGGTAAGGCTGGAATGGGTGGTGGAGGCCGGGTGGGTCATCAGCGTCTTGGTATCGCCGATGTTGTTCGAAATATCGATCAGCTCCAGCGCGTCGAGAATAGCGTGGGCTTCAGTGCGCCCACCATCAATCTCGAAGGAGAAGATCGACCCCGGCTTGTGCATCTGGAGGGCCACCAGATCATGCTGCGGGTGGCTGGCAAGGCCGGGGTGCCGCACGGTGGGCACGCGGGTTTCAAGGAAATGGGCCACCTTCAGCGCGGCATCGGCCTGGGCATTGGCGCGCAGATCCAGCGTTTCCAAGCCTTTCAGCACCACCCAGGCGTTGAAGGGCGAGAGGGTGGCGCCGGTGTTGCGCTGATAGGGCAGCAACACGCCATTGATCCATTCCGCACTGCCACACACTGCCCCGGCCAGCACACGGCCCTGCCCGTCCATCAGCTTGGTGGCGGAATAGGCGACGACATCCGCGCCCAGTTCCAGCGGGCGCTGTAGCGCGCTGGTGGCAAAGGCGTTGTCCACCACGGAGATGATGCCGTGCTCGCGCGCCAGCCCACATACCGCTGCGATATCAACGATATCCATGGTCGGGTTAGCCGGCGTCTCGAAGAAGAACACCTTAGTGTTGGGGCGGATCGCCGCCTTCCACGCATCCAGATCGCGCCCATCCACCGCCGTGGCCGTAATGCCAAAACGCGGCAGCAGATTGTCCGTCACCCAGCGGGTGGGGCCAAAGGCCGCGCGCGCCACCACCATATGGTCGCCCACGGAAAGCTGGCACAGCAGCGCCGTGCTCATCGCCGCCATGCCGCTGGCCTGAGCGCGGCAGGCCTCGGCGCCTTCCATCAGGGCGATGCGCTCTTCCAGCATCTGCACGCTGGGGTTTTGCGTGCGCGAATAGGTCATGCCCGGTTCCTGCCCGGCAAAACGCGCGGCGGGCGTATGGGCATCGTCGTAACAATAGCCCGAGGTGAGGTAGATGGCCTCGCTGGTTTCGCCCTGTTCAGAGCGCCAGGTGCCGCCACGCACCGCACGGGTAGCGGCGCGCCATTTCGAAGTGATCTTGCGATCCTGTCCGGTAGAACGTTTCATGGGCCACGCTCTAGAGCATAGCGCGCGCGGGGGGGAGCCGGTTTTTTCGGAAAATTTGGCGGGGGAGGAGAAGAGAGGCCGGAGAAAGGTAATTTGCCGGGGCACACCCCTGGCAACCCCTTCCCTGCCCGCCATTGCCCTTGCCCGGGCACGACACTATCAAGCCAGCCCATGACCGACGCGCCCACGCCCTCCCCCGCCCCATCCCCAACCGGCGAGCAGGACCCGCTCGGCTGGTGCATTGCCGTCACGCTGGTCTTTGCGGCACTGGTGTGGTGGCGGCTGGGCATTCCCTCGAAGATCTATTTCGACGAGGTCCATTATGTGCAGGCGGCAAGGCAGTTGCTGAAGCTGCTTCCCGCCAATGCGGAACATCCCATGGTGGGCAAGGAAGCCATCGCCGCGGCCATCGCGCTGTGGGGCGATTCGCCGATGGTATGGCGCATTCCTTCCGCCGTGATGGGGTGTCTGGGGCTTTTCGCCTTCAGCCGGGCCATGTGGTTTGCCAGCGGCCGCACCTTTGCCACGCAGGCCGCGTCGGTGCTGCTGTTCACCGATTTCGCCTGGTTCGTGCAGAGCCGTATCGCCATGCTGGACATGGTGATGGCTGGGTTTTCCATGATCGGCCTGTGGCAAGTGGCGGCGGCCGTGCGCCAATCGGGAAGCGGCGCCTTTGGCCGCGGCGAGGGGCTGGGCCTCATCCGCGCGCGGCTGGCGGTGGCGGGCGTCTGCTTCGGGCTGGCAATGGGCGCGAAATGGAGCGTGCTGCCGGCGGTGGCACTGGTGGGTGCGGGGTTTGTTGTGCTGCGCCTGCGCGGCGCCGCCAAGTCGGGGGGCTATCTCAAAAGCCTCGATGCCACCGACACGCCGCCACTGCCGGGCATTACGCTGATAGAGGGGATGTTCTGGCTCGGCTCGCTGCCGCTGGCGGTCTATTGCCTCACCTTTTTGCCGATCATGTTCTATCACAAGGGCGCCGTCAGCCTGCTCGATCTCGCCCCCTATCACCGCGAGATGGTGCGGCTTCAGGCCAGCGTGGTGAAGCACCATCCCTATCAAAGCGTGTGGTGGCAATGGATCGTGAACTGGCGGGCGATCTGGTATCTCTACGAGGTCGTGGATGGCGCCCAGCGCGGCATTCTGCTGGTGGGCAATCCCTTCTCCATGCTGGCGGGCCTTCCGGCGCTGGGCTGGTGCGCATGGGCGGGGTGGAGACGGGGCATTAGGCAGTGGCGCCCCGATGCGCTGGCCTGCGCCCTGCTCTATGTGCTGTGCCTTGGCCTGTGGGCGGTGGATGGCAAGCCGGTGCAGTTCTATTATCACTACCTGCTGCCGGGCACTTTCCTGATGGGGTGCCTCGCTCTGGCGCTGGATGAGCTGTCGCGGCTGAAATCGCGCTGGCGCTGGGCGGGGCCGGGTGGCTTGGTGCTGGCGGCGGCGCTGTTCGGCGTCTTCTTCCCGATCATCGCCGCGCTGAAGCTGAACGAGGGCAGCTCCAGCTTCGAGACCTGGATGTGGCTGCGCGGCTGGCGCTAAGACATATCCCCTGGCGCCCGATCGCAAAAAGGCGCCCCACGGGGGGCGCCTTTTTGTTCACACAGCCTCGAGTGTTTGAGTTTCAACCCGCGATCAGCGCAGGGTGCCACGACCCCGGCCATCCTCTGGCGTGTTGGGGCGGTGCTGCCCGGCGGGCCTGCCATAGCCACCATCCCGGCGGGCATCGCCGTGGTCGTCGCGGGCAACGGCGCGGGAATGGCCGCCCGCATCACCCCGATGCTGATCACCGCGATACTGGTTATGCTCGTGATGGAAGCGGGCGAAGTGGCGATAGTCGCGAAGCTGCACGTCGTGGTGGCGCGGGGTTTGATCACCCCAGCGGCCCTGCCCATCGTGGGCGGAAGCGGTGGAGGCGAAACCGGCAAGCGAAGCGGCTGCGGCCAGGGCGAAAATGATCTTGGGGGCGAACTTCATGGGGTGTCTCCGTTACCAGTCTGAGTGGTTGGCCCGGTCTGCTTGGGTGGCCGGTAAGGAGAGATTTAAGGCGATTCGCCTGAATTGATTCTGAGGGTGGTCGGCAGCTTACGTTCAGGAAACTGCCGACATAAATGAACGAGCCTAGTTCCCGTATTTGCCCCAAACGAACTTCGAGCTGAGCGCGAAATTCCACACCGAGGCCAGAATGATGCCCGCGATGGCCGAGGGATAGGGGTGGAAACCCACCCGCACCAGAGCCGTGGAAACACCGATATTGGCCAGCATGCCGAACAGGCAGGTGAAGGCGAACTTCGCCCAGCCGCTGCACAATGGCAGGAAGCCGCGCAGCCGCTTTTCGGCATAGGTCAGCTCGTTGTTGAGCACGAAGTTGAAGGTCATGGCCGTGAAGGCCGCAACCGTCTGCCCCACGATGAAGGCGGTTTCCTTGGGGTAATGGCTGACCGCGAATTTGGCGCCAAACAGGTGCAGCACCAAGGCCAGCACCGACATATGCAGCACCGCGCCCAGCGCGCCCACCGTGCCGAACAGGGCGAAACGCGTGGGAATGATGCGGCCAAGCCACTTGTCGTAAAGCCCTACGAGGAATTCAAACACGACCGTCCTATCCAGTTTGCTTGTCCCTTCGGCGCGAGCGGCGAAGTCGAGGGGGAACTCCTTCACCCGCAAGGGCTGTTCGACCGTTGCGAGAATATCGAGGAGAATTTTGAAACCCACGCCGGAAAGGCGGGCGGCATCGGCCCGCAGCGTTTCGGCGCGCAGCATGAAATAGCCGCTCATCGGATCGGTCAGATCCACACCCGTCACCTTGCGGGCGATGGCATTGGCAAAGCCGCTGGCCTTCACCCGGTCGGGGCGGCCCCACGCCTCGGTGCTGGCGCCTTCGGCAAAGCGGCTGGCATAGGCCAGATCATAGTCGCCGCTGTCGATGGCGGCCAGCATGCCGGGCAGCAGAGCGGGATCGTGCTGGTGGTCCGCATCCATCACCGCAACGACGGGCGCGGCGGTGGCGCACATGCCCTCGATGGCGGCAGAGGCAAGACCCCGGCGCCCGATGCGCTGGATCACGCGAATGCGCGGATCGGCAAGGCTGATGGCGCGGGCCTCGTCAGAGGTGCCATCGGGGCTGTTGTCGTCGACGAAGATCGCTTCCCACGCGATGCCCGCCAGCGCGCCATCCAGTCGATCGACCAGACGGCGCAGATTGGCGCGCTCATTCAGGGTGGGCAGGATGATAGCAAGTTGCAGGCTCATGAGACGCACCGATACAGGCATTTGGTTAATGAAACTATGGCGATATCAGACTATCGCCGCAGAAATAACGACAAGCTGTTAACGATACTACCCCCAGCCATGGCCCGGCCGCAGACCCGGCTTACAACCGCGCCAGAACCGCATCGCCAATGGCGCTGGTGGAATGGCTGCCACCCAGATCTCCGCCGCGAATGCCATCGGCCAGCGCCTTGGCCACCGCCGCCTCGATCCGCGCGGCCGGAGCCTCGGCCCCGAAGGAATGGCGCAGCAGCATCGCCGCCGACAGGATGGTGGCCATGGGATTGGCCAGACCCTTCCCGGCAATGTCGGGGGCGGAGCCATGGATCGGCTCGTAGAGGCCAAAGCTGGTTTCGGCCAGGGCAGCCGAGGCCAGCAGGCCGATCGAGCCGACGCACATGCTGGCCTGATCGGACAGAATATCGCCGAACAGGTTGCCGGTGACGATCACATCGAACTGGCCGGGATTGCGCACCAGCTGCATCGCGGCATTATCGACATACATATGGCTGAGCGTGACGTCGGGATATTCGGCTGAAACCTCGATCACCACATCGCGCCACAGCTGGCTCGTTTCCAGCACATTGGCCTTGTCCACGCTGCACAGCAAGCCGCGGCGGCCCTGCGCCGCCTTGAAGCCGACATGGGCGATGCGCCGCACCTCGTCCTCGGCATAGCTCATCATGTCCCAGCCTTGCCGTCTGCCATCCGGCAATGTGCGGATACCCTTCTCGCCAAAGTAAACGTCGCCGTTGAGTTCGCGGATGATGAGCAGGTCGATGGCACCCGCCACCTCGGGCCGCAGGGCGGAGGTGTCTTCCATCCCGGCAAACATCTTGGCCGGGCGCAGATTGGCGAACAGGCCCAGTTCCTTGCGCAGGCCGAGGATGGCCTGCTCCGGGCGCAGGTGGCGCTCCAGTCTGTCGCATTCGAAATCGCCCACCGCGCCGAACAGGATGGCCCCGGCCGAGCGGGCGATTTCCAGCGTCTGCGGCGGCAGCGGGTGGCCATGCTTGCGCCAGGCCGCGCCACCCACATCGCCTTCGACCAGTTCAAGACCGGGCAGGTTCAGGGCTTTCAGCACACGCACTGCTTCGCGCGTTACTTCGGGGCCGATGCCGTCGCCGGCGAAAACCGCAATCCTCATGGGGCATGTATCCGTTAAATCGTGGAATCGATCCGCGCCAGCAACTCGGCCAAACGCATGCGCGCTCCCATAACATCACCGCGCCTCGCGGCAAGCGGCCAATCGCCAAACAAATGCCGCGCCAGCGCCCGCCCCATCCTGTCAAAGCCGACCATCAGGGCGGGCCAGTCCGCACCATCGGGCAAGGTGGGCTTTTCGCCCGATCGCCTGCCATAGCCCAGTTCGCGCAGCAGCAGCACTTCATAGGACAGCACCGCCGGCGCCCAGCCCCGCGCCGATGGCGCATGGCACACCGCATCCAGCAGCGGCGACAGCGCCTCGGCAATCGCCGGAAAGGGATGCCGCTCGGGCAGGGCGACGGAAGTCAGCGCGCTTACCCAGCCGATGGCGGCGGCGGGCAGCGGCTCACCCATCCATTGCCCCCGGCTCACTGTCAGTTCCAGCCGCGCGCCGGGCATGGCCGAGCCACCCCGCGCGGTGATCTGCGCATCAACGCCATTGCCGGGGATCAGCACCGGGCGCAGCTGCCGCCCCCGCCCCCCGGCGACAAACGCCGCCACCAGCCCGTGGTCCGGGGTCAGCAAACGCGCCACCACCCCCGTCTCGCCATGCGGACGGGCCGAGCAGACTATGGCAGGCGTGCGAAGGTGCATGGGGCGGGTGTGGCCTTGGGGCACGGATGGGGCAAGGGGGAAGATGGGGGCAGAAGGTGAGGCCGAAAGATCGCAGGATAAGATGCGAGGGTGGGGTATTTGTGCCGATTTACCTTGTAAACAGGTTGGTCCCTCGCATCCTGCTTTAACCCCTTAGCGCCAACACCCGCGCCACCGCCGCCAGTTGCTCCGCCGTATCCACATCCGCCAGCGCGCCCTCGGGCGCCGCGCGCAGGTCAAGGCCCCTCGCCCCGGCCAGCAGCGGCCCCGCCCCGCGATCGCCGCTGAGTTGCGCAAGGTCGGCGAACATCGCCCGGGGCAGCAGGGCGGGCACGCCGGGGCGGCCATCCTCCTGGCGGGTGGCGGCGGGGGCCTCGGCGGCGGCGAGGTCGCGCAGATAGGTGGGCGGCATCAGCGGCATATCGGCCAGCAGCACCAGCATGGCCCCGCTGCCCCGGCGCAGCGCCTCTTGCCCGGCCAGCCGCAGCGAGCTGGCAAGGCCCGAGGCGGCATCGGCGTTGGTCACGCATTGCCAGCCAGCGGCCTCGCGGGCGAAGCGCGGAGCGTCTGTCCCGGTCACGATGATGCCCGGCGCCAGCCCTGCCCGCGCCACCACATCCAGCACCCAGGCCCCCAGAGGCTTTCCGGCGCAGGGCGCATCCAGCTTGCCACCGCCAAAGCGCCGGGCGAGCCCCGCGGCCAGAACCGCCACCAGCAGCCCGCTGCCAGCGGGCGGTTTATCGGGCGAAGAGACGTTCATATTCCGCCATGATTTCCGCCAGAGCCGACACCGCGAGGATCGCCGGTTCGCGGGCGCTGGGAATCAAACCGATGGGGCTGCGGATACGGGCCAGTTGCTCAGGCGAACAGCCGCTGGCCGCCAGTTCCACAAGCCGCCCCTCGCGCGCGGTGCGCCCGCCCTGCGCGCCGATGTAGAACGCCCGGCCATCCAGCGCCCAGCGCAGGATCGCCTGCTCCCATTCGTGATCGTGAAACAGCAGCAGGATGGCCGTCCATTCGTCCACCGCCACGCCTTCCGGCCGGCGGCCCAGCGCCAGCGCGGCATCGCCGGAGCCATGATCGCCACCCAGCTTGCCGAATGTCTCCACCGCCACGCCCGATGCCCGCCCCAGCCGCGCCACGCAGGCCATCTCCGGCCCCTCGCCAAACACCAGCAGCCGCAGGCCCGGTGCAAAAGCGCGCGCGCGCGGCAAACCGGGCGCCGCATCGGCAGGCAGGGGCAGGTCAAGGCTGGCGCTTTCGCGGGCCTCCAGCGCATCGACCACCCTTCGGCAGGCGGCGCGATCGGGCGCGGGATCGACCAGCACATCAATGCCCGCCCCGCAAGGCAGGCGAAAATCGATCACCGGCGAGCCGCGCCCAAAGCGCAGCAGCCGTGGCCGCCCCTCCTCGCGGGCCAGCCGCCCCTCTTTCACCAGCTGATTTTCCAGACAGCCATCGGCCAGCGTGCCTGCAATCGGCGCCTCGGGAGAGACCGCCAGCTGCGCCCCCACCCGGCGCGAAAAGGCGCCCTCTATGCCCACCACCGTGCACAGGGCGATTGGCTCGGCACTGTCGGACGCGGCGCAGGCCCGCAACGCGGCACTATCGGAAAAAGCATCCATCTCCACGGCGCGACCCTTTTTTGCGGAAGTCCGCATTGCAACTTTCCCGTGGCCATGGAACCATGGCCGGGCCATAGGGCGCTAGCGGCAAGCGCGGAATTTCGCAATCGGGGTCAGGCTGCGGTGTGACTTGGGCGCGCGCCTTCGGGGCTTGCTTTCGGGGCAAAACACTGCGACCCCGGCGGCCAAATGGGTTGCGGCAAGATCGATTCTGGCAAACAGAGTCTGGCAAACAGAAAAATGAGCGGAGAACATTCTCGTGGAAATGTCAGGTGAACAGCGGATCGAGGCGCCACGCGCCCGTGTGTGGGCCGCGCTCAATAATCCCACGGTACTGAAAGACTGCATTCCGGGTTGCCAGTCGCTGACCCAGACCGCGCCAGACAGGATGACCGCCGTGGCCGCCATCAAGGTCGGCCCCATCGGCGCGCGGTTCCGGGGCGAGGTGACCCTGTCCGAACTCGATCCGCCCAACAGCTATCGCATTGATGGCGAGGGGCAAGGCGGCGTAGCCGGTTTCGCCAAGGGCGGCGCGCGCGTTTCATTGCGCGACGATGGGCCGGATGCCACCATCCTCTCCTATGATGTCACCGCGCAGGTCGGCGGGCGGCTGGCACAGGTCGGCGGCGCGCTGATCGACGCCACCGCCAAGCAGATGGCTGGCAGCTTCTTCCGCAAATTCGGGCAGGCGGTCTGCGCCGAGCTGCCCGAGGCGCCGCCGGTGGAGGCCACCATGGCGGCAGAGGCCCCCGCCACGCCAGCCGCCACCGCATTCACCGCCTCCGCCCCCCCGCCTCCGCCTCCGCCCAGTCTGCCCCCACCCCTGCCGCGCGCGGCGGTCTGGTCTGGTGGGCGCTGATGGTGCTGGCCGCGCTGGCTGGCGGTTACGTCTTTGGACGCAGCGGCGGCGGCGCAGGGCTGGAAAGCTGGCAGGCGCTGGCAACCGGGCTGCTCGTTATTCTGGCCGGGGTGCTGGGCTATTGGGCCGGTCGCGACCGTGGTGCCGCCTCGCCGGTGGTGGTGGTTGATGCCGCCCTGCTGGCCAATCTCCATCAGACTGGCCTGCGCCAGGGCCCACAATCATGAAGCCCGCACCTTTTGAATATATCCGCGCCGGGAGCATTCCCCAGGCGCTGGAAGCTCTGGCCAAGGCGGATGGCGATGCCGCCATCCTTGCCGGTGGACAGACGCTGATGCCGCTTCTGGCGCTGCGCATGGCCACGCCCTCGGTCATCGTCGACATCAACCGTATCGATGGTCTGGCAGGGGTCAGCCGCGTTGCCGGCGCCACCCGCATCGGCGCCACCACCCGGCAGAACGCGGTTCTCGCCAGTGATCTGGTGAAGGCCCATGTGCCCGCGCTGGCCAAGGCGACCAGCTTTGTTGGCCACCACCAGACGCGCAATCGCGGCACGCTGGGCGGCTCGGTGTCGCTGGGCGAGCCGGCGGCGGAATATCCCGCCACGGCGCTCACGCTTGATGCCGTGATCGAGGCCCACAGCCCCGAGGGCATTCGCCGCATCGACGCGCTGGATTTCTACCTCGGGCCCTATTCCACCGCCCTGCTGCCCGATGAGCTGGTGGTGGCGGTCGAATATCCCGACTGGCCGGCGGGCACGATCTCCATCGTTCACGAGGTGACGCGCCGGGCGGGTGATTTCGCGCTGGTCGGCCTCATCTGCCAACTGGCGATTGCCGAGGGCAAGGTTTCCCGCGCGGCCATCGGCTGGTTCGGCATGGGCCCCACCCCCATGCGCAGCCTTGCCGCCGAAAAGGCCCTGCTGGGCACATCGCTGGGCGATATCGACGCCCGCGCGGTGGCGGACATAGCCATCGGCGAGACCGATCCGCTGGAAGACAAGCATGCCACCGCGCATTACCGGCGCAGCGTCGGCACCAGACTGTTTACCCGCCTGCTGGGCGAAGCTCTTGCTGAAAGGCGCGCATGATGACCCTGCACCGGATCGAAGTCGAGGTTGATGGCGATGTGATCGCCGCCGAGGTGGAGGGCCGCCTGACCCTTGGCGATTTTCTGCGCCACCATGCGGGCCGCACCGGGGTCCATCTGGGCTGTGAACATGGCGTATGCGGCGCCTGCACCGTGTCGTTCAATGGCGATGCCGTGCGTTCCTGCCTGATGCTGGCGGTACAGGCCGATGGCGCCCGCATCGGCACCATTCAGGGCCTGGCCGAGGCCGATGGCACTCTCCACCCGGTGCAGGCGGCGATGCAGGCGGAATATGGCCTGCAATGCGGATTTTGCACGCCGGGCGTGGTGATGACGCTGGCCAGCGTGCTGGAGGCGGAGAAGACCCCCAGCGAGGAGCGGCTGCGCGATGTGCTGTCCGGCCATCTGTGCCGCTGCACCGGCTATCAGGGCATGTTGCGTGCGGCAAAGAGCCTCGCCCAGCAGGCGCGGGCCACTTCCGGGGCGGGAGCTGACGCATGATGAAGCAAGCCACCGCCGCCCGCTTTGTCGGCCAGCGCCTTCCCCGCAAGGAGGACAAGCGCCTGCTCACCGGACGCGGCACCTATGTCGATGATATTTCCCTGCCCGGCATGGTCGAACTCGCCTTCGTGCGATCACAGGTCGCCCGGGGCGAAATCCGCGGCATCGATGTCGAGGCGGCCCTTGCCGTTCCCGGCGTGCGCGCCGTGATCACCGCCAGGGATCTGGACAGCCTTCCCGCCAAATTCATGCGCCTCTACGGTGGCATGGCCCCCGCACCGCATCTGGATCTGCTGGCCAGGGACCGGGTGTGCCATGTCGGCGAACCCATCGTCATGGTCATCGCCGACACCCGTTATATCGCCGAGGATGCCGCAGGGCTGGTTTTCGTCGATTGCACGATGGAAGACCCGGTCATCACCCTTGATGACGCCCGCAATGGGCCACCCGTTCACCCCGACTTCACCACCAATCTGGCCGACGAAACCCACCCGCCGGAAAACCCCGCGCTGGAGGCCGCCTTCGCCTCGGCCGCGCATGTGGTGGAGGCCACCATCCGCCACCAGCGCCAGGCCCATGTGCCCATGGAAGCCCGGGGCGTGGTCGCCGCCCCGCAGGGCCGCGATTCCCTGCTGGTGCATCTGTCCTGCCAGAGCCCGCATTTGTCCGCCCATGTTCTGGCCAAAACCTTTGACCTGCCCCAGTCGAACATCCGCGTGGTGGCCAAGGATGTTGGCGGCGCCTTTGGCCTCAAGGTCCAGCCGTGGCGCGAGGAAGTGGCGGTGGTCGCCGCCGCCCTGCTGATCAACCGCCCGGTCAAATGGATCGAGGACCGGATGGAAAACCTGACCTCCGCCTGTCAGGCCCGCGAACAGGAAATCCATTGCCGCCTGGCCTTGGACGCCAATGCGAAACTGTTGGCCGCGGATTACGATTACGCCTGCAACATCGGCGCCTTCCCCCATGGCGTGGATTGCAACTTCCTCGTCGAAATGTTCATGCCCGGGCCTTATCACCTGCCGCTATACCGGTGCCGCAGCACGAACTATTACAGCAACACCGTGGGGCAGGCGGCCTATCGCGGGCCATGGGCGATGGAATCGCTGGCGCGCGAGACGATGCTGGAACTGGCCGCCCGGCAGATCGGCATCGCGCCCGAGGAACTGCGCCGCCGCAACCTCATTACCGCGGCCGATCAGCCCTTCACCATGGTCACCGGCGCGGTGGTGGATCGCGTCACCCCGCGCGAATGTTTCGAGGCCATTATCGAGAAGGTGGACCTCCCCGCCTTCCGCGCGGAACAGGCGGAAGCCCGCAAGCAGGGACGCTATCTCGGCATCGGCTATTCGGTTTATATCGAGCCGACCACGATTGGTTTCGGCACGCTCAGCACCGAATTTGCCCATATCCGGGTTGATCCCAGCGGCGCCATTGTCGCGAACATGGGCACCCATTCGCAAGGCCACGGCACCGCCACCACCATGGCACAGGTCATCGCCGACGAGCTCGGCGTCGAATACGACCGGGTGACCGT
Organism: uncultured Sphingomonadales bacterium; assembly: GCA_903911985.1. Taxonomy (GTDB): domain Bacteria; phylum Pseudomonadota; class Alphaproteobacteria; order Sphingomonadales; family Sphingomonadaceae; genus Novosphingobium. The sequence goes on along the minus strand of CAIWFP010000278.1, from coordinate 5,900 downwards.
GCATGAGGATGATTCAACGCGCGGCAGCTTTGGCGCGGGCGCCGGTGGCAGCCGACAGGCCGTGGCCGGCGGCGGCGCCGCCATCAAGGCCAGCGCGCTGCTGGCGACCAAGATCAGGACGATCGCCGCCCATATGCTGAATGCCAACCCGGATGACGTGACCATGCGGGGTGGCATCATCACCGTGGAGGGCGTGCCGGAGGTCTCCACCACGCTCGAGCGCATCGCCAACACCGCCTATGCCGACCCGGACCGTCTGCCCCCCGGCATGGAGCCGGGGCTGGAGGTGCAATACCGCTTCCACGCGCCGATGTTCGTTTACTCCAACGCGGCCCACGCCTGCATTTGCGAAGTTGATGGCGAGACCGGCATCGTGCGCGTGCTGCGCTGGATCGCCGGGGAGGATTGCGGGGTGATGATCAACCCCGCCATCGTCGAGGGCCAGATCGCCGGCGGCGTGGTGCAGGGTATCGGCGGCGTGCTGTCGGAGGAAATCAGCTACGACGCCATGGGTAACCCCACCGCCGTCACCTTCAAGGACTATGTCATCCCCTCGGCCCATGATGTGCCGCAGATCGAATATGTCCACCTCATCACCCCGTCGGACAGTGAGGGAGGCTTCAAGGGCGTGGGCGAAGGCGGGGCTATTGTCGCCCCTCCGGCGATGGTGAATGCCGTTGCCGATGCCCTCGCCCCGTTTGGCGGGCGCTGCTACGATCTGCCGCTGACGCCGTCACGCCTGCTGGCGATTATGGAGGCGGGGCAGGACGGTTGATTAAAGGACAGGGGGTAGATGCGAGAGGGACTTGTCCCTCGCATCTACCCCTTAAGGCCGCTTCAGCCCTTGATCTTCGCCTCCAGCGCCGCCACCCGCGCCTTCAGGTCTTCGGCCTCCTCGCGAGCCTTGGCGGCCATGGCCTTCACCGCCTCAAATTCCTCGCGGGCGACGAAATCGAGCCCGCCGAGAGCCTCGCGGATACGCTCGCGCCCGGATTCGCGGGCCTCGCGGGTCATGCCGGCAAAGGTGCCGACGGCATTGTTCATCAGCTTGACGAAATCGGCAATCACGGGATTTTCGCTTTGCATGGGTGGTTCCGTCCGCAAGTTTGGCCGGCATCGCCGCCGGCGGGCCTGGGCACCAGATAGCGCCCCCGCTCCATGGTTCAAGAGTGCGCGCGGATTAACCGCCGATTTGCACCCGCACCACCGGCCCGGCATCCGGGCTTGCCCCCACCTGCCCATCGGCGGCGGGGTTGAGGGTGAGGAACTGCCAGTTCAGCACCGTGGCAAACAGCGCCCAGCCCAGATAGGGCAGCAGCAGCAGCGCCGCCAGGGGCCTCACCCGGGCGAACAGCACCACGCAAAGCAGCACCACCACATCCAGCCCGCCGATCAGCATCAGCCCGCCCGAAATCTGGTGTGCCGCGAAAAATAGCGGCGTCCACGCCAGATTCAGCGCCAGTTGCAGCACAAAGACAGCCACAGCCAGTCCGCGCCCCCTCGCCCCCGGGGCGGTGAGCACCTGCGCCAGCGCCAGCGCCATCAGCACATAAAGAGCGCTCCACACGATGCCAAAGGTAGCAGGGGGCGGATAGATGCCCGGCTTGACCAGCGCAGCGAACCAGGGATTCTGCGGCCCGCTGCCGGCGGAACGGCCCGACAGGAATCCGGCCAGCAGGATGGCGGGCACCAGAAACAGGGCCCAGCGGAAAAAAGCGGCGCGCAATTGGCCCCGCGAGGCGATTTCGGTCATGCTTGGAACAATCCTATGGCGATGCGAGGACACCCGCGTCGACGATGATGGGAAAAACTCCAGAAAAGCCCTTAAAACCTGATTCGACGGCATTGCCGCCGCTGTATTGGCCACAGCGTCCACAGGCAATGGGCGCAGGCGGCAAAACGCCCATCAGCCGCCCGGATTTGGAGCTAATCGGCGTCAATGGCACCCAGCCCCATGGCGCCGTGCCCCATCGTGCCCTGCTCATTCCGCCCCGCCACGGCGCGCGGAGATCAGGAACTCGACATTGCCTTCCGGCCCGGTGATCGGGCTCGTCTCGATACCATCGATATGCCAGCCGCCCATCCCGGCATCGCGCCCGGCAAGCCATGCGCGCACTTCCTCGCAAACCCTTGCGTGCAGGGCCGGATCGCGCACCACGCCGCCCTTGCCCACCTCGGCGCGGCCCACCTCGAATTGCGGCTTGATCAGCGCCACCAGCTGGCAGCGCGGGGCGGCAAGGCTCAGTGGCACATCCAGCACCTTGGCAAGGCTGATGAAGCTGGCATCGCACACCACCCAATCGCAGGGGGCATCAATCTGGGCCGGGGTCAGCACCCGCGCGCTGGTTTGCTCCAGAACGGTGACACGCGGGTCCTGCCGCAGCCTCCACGCCAGCTGGTTGGTGCCGGAATCCACCGCGAAAACATGGGTCGCCCCCCTGGTGAGCAGCACATCGGTAAAGCCGCCGGTCGAGCTGCCGATATCCATCGCCACGGCGCCAGCAGGATCGAGGCCAAAGTGATCGATGGCATGGGCCAGCTTCACCCCCCCGCGCGAAACCCACGGGTGGTCGCGCCCGCGCGTCTCCAGCGGGGCATCCGCCGCGATGGTCTGGCCGGACTTGGCGATCCTGGTCTCGCCCGAAAACACCAGCCCGGCCAGCACCAGCGCCTGCGCCCGCGCCCGGCTCTCGGCCAGCCCACGTTCCACCAGCGCCTGATCCACGCGGATCCTGGCGGCTTTGCGCCCGGGTTTGGGGGTATCTGCTGGCTTGTTGGCTGGATCGGGCTTGGTCATGGGCTGGGGTTCATTGTAAGGGGGAGGATGAGCCGGGGATGAAAGCGGCCGCGCAGTGCTAATCCGCAAGGGGCACTCTTGTCCGCAAGCCCCCCTCATTCCATAGGGAGAGCATGAAGGCAAATCCCTCCCGCCCGCGCCTGCCGCAACCGCCAAGACCCGCGCGCGTCGCGCTGGCCGCCATGATGCCCGCCCTGATACCCGTAATGTTGGTCGCGGGCTGCGCCACCGCGCCCGCGCCCCCGGCACCGCCGCCCGCGACGCCCGTCGCCGCAACCCAGCGCCCGGCCCAGCGCCCGGCCCCACGCGCACCCGAACCGCAGGACTGGCGCGATGCCCCCATATCGCCGGGAGAATGGCGGTGGGCGCGCGAGGGCGATACTTCGGTGGCCCGCTTCGGGGAGCAGGGCCAAACGCCCAGGCTGGTGCTGCGCTGCTCGCGAGCGGCCGGGCAGATCACGGTAACGATGGTCTCCCCGCCTACGGCCACCGGGCCCTTGACCATGATCCTGATCACCAGCACCCTGACCCGTCAGCTAACGGCGACACCGGAGAGCGCGGCCGAGGCAGGCATCGCGATGTTCGGTGTGGCGATTGCCGCGCGTGATCCGCTGCTCGATGCCATCGCCTTCTCGCGCGGGCGCTGGCGCATTGAGCTGGAGGAGGCGCATCCGCTGACCCTGCCCAACTGGCCACCAGTGGTGCGGGTGATCGAGGATTGCCGCTAGCGCCAGATATTTTCTTTAATAACAGGTATTTGCCAATAATTTAGCGCCACACCAAGGCGCACCGGCCCAATGCGCCCGACCCAAGTCCGGCATCGCCGCCGAAGCGGACGCGTCAACTTGGGGAAAAACCGATTCTGACGCCAAAATAAATCTTTGCAAGACTTGTTGTGCACTGCGGAATCGGTAGTCTCCACAGCAAGGCCGAGTGGCCATCGCGCCATCCGGACCTGGCTTGCAAGTACCTCTGGCGGGGGCTTGCGGGAATTTGGCTCAACAGCGCGAAAGGAGGTGATCCGATGTCTCATGGTTCAGCACAGGGGTCGGGTATCCGCATCGCGGAGCATTATCGCTGATTTTCATATTTGAGCGATAAAGGCTTCGTGGGCGGCACTTCCAGCCGCTGACCATGTGAAGGGTCGCTTCCGTGATTAGCACGGGGCGGCCCTTCTCATTTGCGCCGCCTGCTCATTTGTGCCTTTGCAACGGCCGCATGCCGCACAAACGACGCATACGGCGCCGCATCCGGCATCTCAGGCCCTTCTCATTTTCTTTACTCCGGTTTAGGGGTCCCGACAGCATGCTGGCGAGCGCGGCGGCGCATTGTCGCCAGCTTGCCATTTATTTCTCAACGGTTGCCATTGGCGTAATTATCGTTCAATGGCAGCCCTCGCACGATCCCCGAGGAACCTTGTCGATGCCGACAATTGCCGATTCCAAACTGGCCTTTGCCACAGTTCCACACCCAGCGCCCACCAGCGCCTCGGTGCGCGAGGCTGTGTTGGCCGCCCCCGGCTTCGGCACCAGCTTCTCCGATCACATGATCTCCATCGACTGGACCGAAGGACAGGGCTGGCACAATGCCACGCTCGGCCCGCGCGGCCCCATCGCGCTCGATCCCGCCGCCGCCGTGCTGCATTACGCGCAGGAAATCTTCGAGGGGCTGAAGGCCTACGCGCAGGCAGCCCCTGATGGCGGGACCGCCGGCATCGCCCTGTTCCGCCCCGAGGCCAACGCCGCCCGCTTCAATGCCAGCGCCCGGCGCCTCGCCATGCCCGAACTGCCCGAGGCGCTGTTCGTCGAATCCGTCAAACGGCTGGTCATGGCCGACCGCGACTGGCTGCCCGGCGGCGAGGGTGCGTCGCTTTACCTGCGCCCCTTCATGATCGCCACCGAGGCTTTTCTGGGTGTGCGCCCGGCCAAGGCCTACAAATTCCTCGTCATCGCCAGCCCGGCGGGCAATTATTTCAAGTCCGGCGCGCCCGCGGTGTCGATCTGGGTCAGCCCCTATACCCGCGCGGCACCGGGCGGCACGGGCGCGGCCAAATGCGGCGGCAACTATGCCGCCAGCCTCGTGCCACAGGGCGAGGCCATGGCGCGTGGCCATGATCAGGTGGTGTTTCTCGATGCCGCCGAACACAAGTGGATCGAGGAACTGGGCGGCATGAACCTGTTTTTCGTGTTTGCCGATGGCAGCATGGTCACCCCCGCGCTTACCGGCACCATTCTGCCCGGCATCACCCGCGACAGCCTGCTCACCCTTGCCCGCGACGAGGGGCTGACGGTGCGCGAGGAACGCTATTCGATCGACCAGTGGCGCGAGGATGCCGCCTCTGGCCGTCTGGTGGAAACCTTCGCCTGCGGCACGGCGGCGGTGGTCACGCCGGTGGGCAGGGTCTGTTCGCACGACGGCGAGTTCACCGTCGGCTCCGGCGGGCCGGGGCAGATCACGCAAAGGCTGAAGGAGCGGCTGGTGGCGATTCAGCGCGGAGCCGCGCCCGACCCGCACGGCTGGGTCACCAGACTGGCCTGACGCAAACTTCTCCCTGAGGGCATCGTTGCCTATCTTGCCCTCTTCCCTTGCGCGACAGATGCGGCTAAGCGCGCTTTTCCGCGCGGAGGGCCACTCAGGATTTTCCGCGTAGTTGGGGCGTCGCCAAGTGGTAAGGCACCGGTTTTTGGTACCGGCATTCGGAGGTTCGAATCCTCCCGCCCCAGCCAGCAAGCTGTCTGGCACGTCCGGTTGGCGGAGGTTCGAATCCTTTCGCCCAGCCAGTTCCCTTCCGCCCACAGCCAGCCCCGGATAGGCTCCTGTCACCGCCATCGCCGCTGGCACCTTGGCCGGTCGCGCGAGGGGATATCGCCCGGACCCCGGCTCGGCCAGACGGCGCAAACTTTGCGCCCCGCTTCAACCACAGCGCAGCCATGCGGAAAGCCGCCGCCAACCCCCTTTACCGCTTGGCATTACCGGGCCAAGCGGGCAGGCTGACGCCATGAAGCGAGTGAACCCGCGCGACATTATCACAGGCATTTCAGTCGCCGGCCTGATGCTGCCCGAAGGCGTGGCCTATGCCGGCATTGCCGGACTGCCACCCGGG
>CAIWFP010000277.1 GCA_903911985.1 uncultured Sphingomonadales bacterium | reverse complement strand
GTGGCATCAGCGTGGAAGTGGGCAATACCGATGCCGAGGGACGGCTGCTGCTGGCCGACGCGCTGGCCCGCGCGGGCGAGGGTTCAGATGGCAAACTGCCCGGCCTCATCCTCGATTTCGCCACATTGACCGGCGCCGCCCGCGTGGCGCTGGGGCCGGATATGCCGGCGCTGATGGCCCGCAACGATGCCACCGCGCAAAGCCTGCTCGATGCGGGAATAGCCACAGACGATGCCTGCTGGCGCCTGCCCCTGCCGGAATCCTATCGCGAATACCTCAAATCGGACATCGCCGATCTGCTGAACGCGCCCGCCAATGGCTTTGCCGGGGCCAGCGTGGCCGCCCTGTTCCTCGACCGCTTCGTGCCCGAAGGGCTCGACTGGGCCCATTTCGACACTTTCGCCTGGCGCCCCTCGGCCAAGCCCGGCAGGCCCAAGGGCGGCGACGCGCTGGGCCTGCTCGCCTCCTGGGCCATGCTGCAACAGCGTTATGGCAAGGTCTGAGGTGGCGCGGCCGGGGATGGATTACTTGCTTGGGGCCTTGCATGCGGCTAATCGCGCGGTTTTCCAGTTTGGGGGACCAGACCGCTTGAGCGCTGCAGCACATACTTCCGGCACATTATCATCGCCAGCCATTCCATCGGACCAGTTGTCGCTGTCCGGCCCGGCCGAGGTGCTGGATGCCGCGCATTGGCCGGTTCGCGGGGATCTGGCCCACATCAATCTGGCCGGGCGCTGCTTCGTGCCGCATTATGCCGTGCCGATGCCGCATAAGGTAAGCGCCGAGAGCGCAGCCCTGCGCCGCGCCCCCAAGGACGGCGCCGAGGAGCTGATCCTGCTGCCCCGGGGCGCCAGTTTCGATGTGCTGGATATTGCCGGCGGCTGGTGCTGGGGGCAGGTTCCCACAGATTTGCCGGGCAAGGGCGGCTTCGTCGGTTACATCCGCCACAGCGAGCTGGAGAATGTGGCATGACCCTTTCGGTGTTCATCGATGGCGCCGCCGGCACCACCGGGCTGGAAATCGCCGACCGGCTGGCGGGGCGGGCGGAGTTCTCGCTCATCATCCTCGACGATGCCCAGCGCAAGAGCAGCGCCGCGCGCAAGGAGGCCCTGCATGCCGCCGATTTCGCGGTTCTGTGCCTGCACGATGATGCCGCGCGCGAGGCGGTGGCAATGGCCCAAGGCAGCAAGGTGCGCATCGTCGATGCCAGCACCGCCCACCGGGTGGCCGATGGCTGGACCTATGGCTTTCCCGAGATCGTGGGCCACGCGGCGGTGGCCAATGCCACCCGCGTCAGCAATCCGGGTTGCTATCCCACCGGCTTTATCGCGCTGGTGGCGCCTCTGGTGCGCTGCGGATTATTGCCCGCCGACTGGCCCTATACGGTCAATGCCGTGTCTGGTTATTCGGGCGGCGGCAAGGCGCTGATCGAACGGTTCGAGGCGGATACCGACATTGCCTTCCGCACCTATGGGCTGGGCATGGGCCACAAGCATGTGCCCGAGATGACGCGCTATGCAGGGCTTGCCCACCCGCCTGTCTTCGCTCCCAGCGTCATCCCCGCCCATCGCGGCATGGTGGTGGAAGTGCCGCTGCCGCTGGCCGCCATGCCGGGCGCCGGAAAGCCGGATGCCCTGCGCGGCGCCCTCGCGGAATTCTATGCCCAAAGCCCGGTGGTGCGCCTGCGCGCCGACGCGCCCGACGAACTGTTGCTGCGCCGAGCGACCCCGCCCAGCGACCAGCTGGAGCTGTTCGTGTTTGGTGCCGGCGATGGCAGTCAGGCAAGGCTGGTCGCCGTGCTCGACAATCTGGGCAAGGGCGCCAGCGGGGCTGCGGTGCAAAGCCTCAACCTGATGGCCGGCCTGCCTGAAACCGCAGGGCTGGCCCTGGCCGCGCGGGCCTAGGCGGGAAGGGCGCCGACCTTGGCTGAATTGCCCAAAATTCAGGCAGCGAATGCCCGTTTTTTACCCATCCATCCGCAAATATCCGGTGGTGAATCGGGCAAAAGGGCTTCCAATGGGTTCTCGCCCGCATGAATCAACGGTTTTCAGCTTCGACCAATTGCCCTAATGATGGCAAGCCGACTCTGGCACGAATCTTGATAGATGATTGCGGGTGCACCCCGTATTCTGTGCGGATGGCAGGGTCCTACGATCGACATAATGGAGGTTCCGCCATGGCGGCGCCTTCACAAAAAAGGATGTTTCTGGCGTGAAAAAGATCGAGGCGATCATCAAGCCGTTCAAGCTGGACGAAGTGAAGGAAGC
>CAIWFP010000276.1 GCA_903911985.1 uncultured Sphingomonadales bacterium | reverse complement strand
TTCACCTCGCGCACGAGGTTGAGGTTGACGATGGTGGAGCGGTGGACGCGCTGGAACACACGCGGGTCCAGCCTGCGGTCGAGGTCCTTCATCGTCTCGCGCAGGATGAAGCTGTTGTCGCCGGTGCGGATGCACATATAGTCGCCAGCGGCCTCGATATGCTCGATAGTGTCGACATCGACGCGGAAGATCTGGCCGCGATCCTTGATGTTGATAAGCTTTTCAAAGCGCGGGCCGCTGCTGGCAGACGAATCCGCCTCCTCGGGCATGGCATCCATGGCATCGGGCGCCACTTCGGCCAGCACGCTTTTGAGCTTCTCCGCCTCCTCGGCCAGCCGTTTCTCGCCAAGGCGCTGGCGCACCCGGTCGAGCGTGTCGGCCAGCTTGTCCTCGTCCACCGGTTTCATCAGATAATTCACCGCATTGGCCTCGAAGGCGCGCACGGCATGTTCCTGATAGGCGGTGACGAAGACGATCAGCGGCGGATCGATTTCCATGACGCCCTTCACCACCGAGAAGCCGTCGAAGCCGGGCATCTGGATATCGAGAAACACGAGATCGGGCTTTTCGGTCTTGATCTTGCGGATGGCATCGCGGCCATTGTTGCAGGTATCGATAATCTCGACATCGGGGAATTTGGCCAGCCGCAGTTGCAGCCCCTGAATGGCCAGCTTTTCATCGTCTACGAGGATGGTGCGGATGGTCATGGCTGATCCTGTCTGGGAAAGGCGGTCAAGCGGGCGCGCGCTGCATTATATGGGGTGCGGATCGCCCGAAAGAAGGCTGGGGTACGGGTGCTACTTCGCGCAGTTCGAAGGGAAATTCGATAGCCACGCCAAAACCGCCCTCGGGTGGTTCGAATGTCTCGAAGCGATGCGCCGCGCCATAGGCCTGCGCCAGACGTTCGCGGATATTGGTCAGCCCCACGCCGGTTGAAACCTGCTCGCCACCATCGAAGGTGACGCCGGAGAGGCGATTGTCCGCACCCTCCTGCTGCAGGCCGGGGCCGGTGTCGGAAACGATGATCCGCAGGTTCTGCCCGGCCTGACTGACCGCGAGGCTGATTTCGGCGCCGCTTTCCTGCGGGGCGACCGCATATTTGATGGCGTTTTCTACCAGCGGCTGCAGCAGCAGCGAGGGCAATAGCGCCCCGTCGCAGCCGGGATCGACGCGGAAGGTGGTGCGCAGCCGTTCCTCGAAACGCATCCGTTCGATGTCGAGATAGAGCTTCAGCGTATCCACCTCCTGCGCCACGGTAACCCGCCCGGTGGGGGTATTGGTCAGCGTGTAGCGCAGGAAGGACGACAGGCGGGTGAGCATGGCATTGGCCGGCTCGGTCTGCTTCAGCAGCACCAGAGTGGAGATCGAGTTCAGCGTGTTGAACAGGAAATGCGGGTTGAGCTGATAGCGCAGCATCGCCAACTGGGCGATGGTTGCCTGATTTTCGAGCCGCAGCAGCTGGTCGTTCTGCTCTTCCACCTGCAGGAAGAAGTTGATGGCGTAATAGAGCGCCGACCATGCCCCCAGCAGCGTGGCATCCAGATAGAACACGCCCAGCACCAATTGCGCGAAACTGGTGGTGCCGGGGCGATAGAGGCCGATCACCCAGCCATCGATAAAGGCATAGAGGCTGACCGCCAGTGGCAGCACCACCCCGGTCACCCCCCAGGTGATGAGCGGGCGGCGGCCGATCAACTGATGGTAGATGACCGCCAGCAGCAGCGAGATGGAAAAACCGGAAATGCTGGCGATCAGCACCAGCACCAGAAAAGACAGCGGCTGCCCATTGGCCACGCTCGACATCACGCGCAACAGCGCCGCGCCGCCCCAGCCTGCGGCCTGCAAACGCCAGAACGCCTTGTTCTTGTTCGCGAAAAACGGCGTCGGGCGGAAAGGAAGCACGGCCATGGTCTGGGTTCTATCGCAAAATTGGCCTGACCGCAAAGTGGGCCGGGCAAACTATACTGCCAACCGCCCCGCGAAAAACCGCGCGGCGGCATTTCGGTACGGGCGTTGGCGCGGCAAGGGCCAACGCGAGAAGCAGGGAGTTGCCGAGGCTCCTCCTCGGCGCGCCGCAATTCGCCCGGGTCATGCCGCCACTATGGGCCAATGCTATGCTGATCGCCAAACCGCTGCAGCGATCTTGCCTAGCCCGGCACGCCCGGATGCGTGGCGGCGGCGATGGCCCGGCCCAGTTCTTCCACGCCCACCGCGCCGGTCAACAGGTTGTTGCCGACAACCCAGCTGGGGGTGCCGGTCAGGCCCAGCCGCCGGGCCATCTGAAAATTGGCTTCGATTTCCGCATTCAGGCGCGGATCGGCCAGAGCCGCGCGGGCAAGCGCCATATTCATCCCGGCCGCCCGGGCCGCCGCCTCGATCGACTGGGCATCGGGATGGCCGATGGCGAACATCGCGGCATAAAAACCGGCGTATTTCCCCTGTCTTGCCGCTGCCAGCGCCATTTTGGCGGCGTCCCGGCTGGCAGGCGTCAGGATCGGCAGCTCGTGCACTACCACCCGCAGATCGGGGTTGGCGGCGGTCAGCTGGGCAATGTCAGAGACGCTGCGCCGACAATAGCCGCAGGCGAAATCGGTGAATTCCACCAGCGTGATGTGCCCGGCGGGATTGCCCAGCACCGCACCGGGGAAGGCTTTCTCGACATCGCCGCGAACCCCGGCGATTTGCTGACCGACCTCGGCCTGATGCAGCCGCTGCATGGCCTCTGGCAGGACCTCCGGGTGGGCCAGCAGATAGTCGTGCACGACCTGTTCGGTGGCGGCGCGATTAACCGTCGGCCAGTGGCTCATCACCAGCCCGGTTCCCGCGCCTCCCAGCAATCCGCAAATGGTGCCGGTGGCAACGAGGGCAAGGTGGGATTTGGCGAGCATGGGTAATACCGATCTGAGTATCATGGCGGTCTGCCTAACGGTGCTTTTTGGCATGCGCAATCGCGGCGCGCGCTTCCATGGCGATATCCTGCGCGCGCAGGGCATCGGGCGTGCCGGGCTTCAACCCGGCGGCGGCCGCTTCGGCGCTGCGCAGGGCGGCGACCATGTTGCCCGAAAGCGATTGTTGTTCCGCGCTGGCCAGTTGCGCGCGGGGCAAATCGCCCGCGGCGGCGTAGACAATGCCCAACTGATACCATGCGAACGGATTGTCGCGATCCCGGGCCACGGCGCTTTTCAGCACGCGCTGCGCCTCGGCGAAATGGGCGCCGGTGTGCCCCTCGCTATTGGCGGCATCGTCGGCGGCGATAAGGGCATGGCCAAAGGTGGTGGCGATCAACGGCTGGTTGCCGGTCATTTCGGTCGCGCGGCGCAAGGGGGCCAGCGCGTCAACAGGTTTGCCGGCCTCCAGCAGGATCTGGCCCTTCAATTCGAGGAAATAGGGGTCGTTTGGCGCCCCGGCCAGCAGCGAATCGGCCTCGGCCATCGCCTTGTCCAGAAAGCCGTCCTTGTGGAAGGCATAGGCCCTTGCATAACGCGCGGGCACGCCGGTCATGTAATCGGGATAGGTCTGCATCGTGTCGGCGGGCGTCGCCAGATAACCGAACAGCTTGGCCTTCACCCGCTGAAACCGCGCCTCCAGGCCTGCGTCCACCGGCTTGTTCCACGCCGGGTCCTTTTCATAGGTGTCCTGCAGGAAGGCGATGCGGTCGTCCGTCATCGGGTGGTCGGTATAAAAGGCGTCGTCGTCGGTGCGGGTGACGCCATAGCGGTTTTCCAGATTGAGCAGCTTGTGGAAGAACTCCACCGAGCCGCGACCGGAGATGCCCGCCGCCGACAGGAATTTGGCCCCGGCGGCATCGGCCTGTTCCTCCTGCCCCCGTGTATAGGCGATATATTTGCCCAGAGCCGCCTGCTGGCCAGCCATCAGCACGCCCATGGCCGCCTCGCCGCCGCCTGCCGCCACCGCCGCGCCCGCCAGCAGCAGCGAAAGAATCGAGATGCGGTTGGCCGCCTCCATGCCCCGGCTGTCTATGGCGTGGCCGCCCACCACATGTCCGAGCTCGTGCGCCACCACGCCCTGTAGCTGATTGACGTTATCGGCCTCGTTGATCAGCCCTGAATGAACATAGACCGCCTGACCCCCCGCCACAAAGGCGTTCACCGAAGAGTCGTTCACCAACACGATGTCGACATTCTTGGGGTCGAGCCCGGCGGCCACGATCAGCGGGGTGGCCATGTCGTGGAGCAGCGCTTCGGTCTCGGCATCGCGCAGCACCGATTGTGCCGCCACCGGCTGAACGGAAACGCTCAGCAGGGCCAGCGCGGCCAAACCGACGGCCACGGGCCGGGCAAACAGGGAGGGGGCAAGGAGGCGCATTGGTGTGCCACGGCCATAGCACGCGCGCGCATGAATGGCGGATGAAAACCGGGCGATGGACAGCTGGGAAACAGGAGGGGCTCTGGCGCGCTTCCGCCACTCGATACTGTTTGGCGGGCGCTGGCATCATTGTTGCGCCCAGCGCCGAAGCAACCCCTATCAGGCCGCGTGGATTGTCCCGAGGTTTCAATGGTGCGGGGCTGGTACCCCCGTACCGTAAAGCTCAGCCGGGCAAGTGGCGGGCGACGCGGGCCAGCAGGGCGTCGTCGCTGGTTGCCTCACCCAGAACCACCATCTCGCCATTGGGCAGCCGCCGGGCCAGCAGCACCGAAAACTCGGGCCCCGGGATATCGAGGCTACCCAGCGGCCGGGTGCGAATCCGCCGCAACCGTTCAGCCAACTGGTCGTGCCGGGTGGGAGCGCGCCCGGTTCCGGTGGCGCGGGCGCGGCGCTCGTCAGCCACGACGCCCTTCAGTCCGCCCGGTGCCGCCGCCAGCCATCCGGCCAGTGCCCCCCAGGCGATGTCCTGCCGCTCGGCATGGGCCAGAACGGTGGCATATTCGGTAAGGCGGGTTTTGTCGTGGCCGGGGCCGAACACCAGCTTTATCAGAGGCAGCGTGGGGTTGCGGGTTTGCGCCTTCAGCCCGGCCTCGGTTAACAGGCGGTCGGCTTCGGCAGGTTGTTCACGGGCGGCCAGGGCAAAATCCCATGCCGCGCCGATGGCCGCATAAAGCGCGCCATGGCCGTTGTCGGCGCGTAGCCGGGCCAGCCGTGCCATGGACCGTGCCGAGACCAGCCAGTCCATCAGCGAGGGCACTTCGGCGGCGGGCTGCGAGGCGGCCACCAGTGGCGCCAGCAGTGTGCCGATTCGCGCGGATTGAACCTCGGGCGCCGGGCCAATGCCGCCGGCATCATAGGGCTGGCGGATCTCGCGCAGCAGCGAGGCGGCGATGTCGGCGTCGGCCAGCTCCTTCCAGTTAATCACCCCCAGCACATGGCTGATGATTCCCTCGGCATCGCCAAAGGGCAGCAACATGCCGCGATAGAGCGTGCCGCGATTGAGCCGGTTGGCGAATTCGGCCTCGAAGCCCACTGGCGCCTGATAGGCGAGAATCTGCACGTAATGATCGGCGATGCGCGAGAGGAGCGAGGTGCCGGGAATATCGGAAAGGCGGCGGACGGGCGGCGAATCACCGCACTCGCTGGCCAATGCCCCGCCCAGAAAGGCGATGGCCGGATTTTCAATACCGCCGGAAAAATCCAGCAGTACCGCATGATCGGAAAAGTCGGTCAGATCCTCGATCTGCAGCGCCGCGATGGGCGGAAAGGCGTCGCCCATCCGCAGGTTCGACCAATGGGCATGTGCCCGCAGCTGCATGCGCCGCTCGTCCTGCCCGATCGGTTCGGGGGGTAGTTCTATCTCGTTTTCCCGGCTCCAGACGTCATTGTCGTCCGTGTCGGAAAATTCGCTCCAGTCTGCACGATGGAAATCCATGACCGCCCCGGTTGATCGCCCTTAAAAAGGTTTTGCGCTCAAGGGTGTAAAACAAGCGTTAATCCGGAAGGCAGTTCATGCAATCGAGTGAGATTCTCCGGGCGGCATGGGAGCCACCATCCGCAGCAACCCCAGGCTAATCAGCAGAAAAACCGCCGCGCACTGCAGCGAGAAATCGAGGCCCCGCCAATCGGCCAAAGCGCCCCACACCCACGCGCCAATCGCCATGCCACCGAAAGTGACCGCCTGATAGATCGACAGGCAGCGCCCGAGAATCGCCTCGGGCGAGCGCATTTGCATGCTCACATTGATCGTGGTGAGCCCCGTGACCCAGCCCGCGCCGGCAATGAAGGTGGCGGGCGCGGCGGCGGCGAGCGAATGGGCATTGGCCAGAACCAGTTGCGCCACCACAAAGGCCAGCGTGGCCAAGGTGATGATCGTCTCGCTGCTCAGCCGCCGCCGCGCCCAGCCAATGCCCAGCGCCGCCGCGATGGAGCCAATGCCGAACAGGCCAAGCAACAGGCCGTAATCAATCTCCGAGCCGTGCAACGGCCCGCGCACCACCGATGGCACCAGCGCCTGATAGCCCGCCAGACCAAAGCCCATCACGCCCCCCCGCAGAAGAATGCGGCGGATGGGCATGGAGCCGGCACAAAAGCGCAAGCCGGCGGCAATGGCCGGCAGCATGGGTTGGCGTTTGGGCGCAGTCGTGCCCGGCTTCCAGCGCAGCAGCACCGCGATCATCGGTGGTCGGCTGATGGCGTTGATGCCAAAGGCGAGGCCGACGTTCCACAGCGAGATCAGCATGCCGCCCAGCGCCGGCCCCACCGTGCGCGCCAGATTGAGCGAGATGGTATTCAGCGCCACCGCCTGCGGCACATCGGCCAGCCCCACCTGCTGGCGCACCGAGGCCTGCCATGCCGGCGCATTGAGCGCGGTGCCGATACCGAGCGCCAGCGTGAGCGAGAGCAGCAAAGCCGGGGTCATCATGCCCGCCCATGTCAGGGCCGCCAGCACGGCGGCCGCCACCAGCATGCCCACTTGCGAGGCGAGCATGATCTCGCGCCGGTCGTGATTGTCGGCGATGGCGCCGGCAAAAACGCCAAACAGCATGATCGGCATGGTGGCCGAGGCCTGCACCAGGGCGACGAGCTGGTGCGATGTGGTGAGGTCGGTCATCAGCCATGCCGCGCCCACCGATTGCATCGTCGCGCCAAGGTTCGAGGCGAGATTGGCAATCCAGATGGCGCGGAAGGCCGGGTATTTGAAGGGAGCGAAAGTGCCCCCGGATGGCCGCGCGTCAGCAGTGGGCCCCCCGTCGGGTAAAGTGCCCGCCAGTGGGCTGGAGGGCGGTGGGGGTGGTTCGGTTCTCGGCACGACACTTGCGGCCTAGTGCCGGGGGCCAAGGCCTGCAACCCCTCACGCGGGATGACGGAGAACCGGGGCGCCCGTTTCCGGCAGGCTTGCTTCCCGTAACGGGCCATGCTTCGGCTTGGGCTATGGACGAGCCCGCTTCTCCCTGTACCGGTGTTTGCCGAATCGAACCCGCCACCGGCTGGTGCGCGGGGTGTTCGCGCAGCCTGATCGAGATCGGGGCGTGGCCGACCATGGCGCCATGGGAAAAACGCGCGGTTCTGGCCGCGTTGGCCGGGCGGGAGGTGGCGCAGGGTCGGCAATAAACGCCACGCGGTGACCCTAGCCCAGCCCCCGGGGCAACTGCGGATCGCCGGCCAGCACCTGCCGGCGCAAGGCTGCGCGGGCCAGTCGCTCCACTTCCACCTTGCGGCGGGCGGCGGCCAGCGGGCGCAAGGGCGCCGGGCGCAGGATCTCCGCATCATAGCCATCCGCCACGATCAGTCCGCAATCCGTGGGGCGAAAACCTTCGCTTTCCATGCAGGAGGCGTCGAGATGGGCGCCAAGGCCCCAGAAAAACCGGTCGCAATGGTCGAAATAATCCGGCCATTTGCCATCGCCCAGCAAATCGCCGCGGGCGACCTTGATTTCCACGATGATGACATGGCCCTTGGCGTCTATGCCCATCAGGTCGGCGCGGCGGCCATTGCGTAGCGGCATTTCCGGCAGGCACCAGATATCAATGCGGGCGAACAGGCGGCCAATGCCGCGCGCCACCGCCGTGGCATCAGCGGCCAGGGTCAATTCCGGAAAGGGGGGCGATTCGGGGCGAAGCTGCGTCATCCGCCCAGTATAGGAACATAAGCGGAACGATCAAGGGCCTGTCGCGCCCCGGTCTGTCGCCGACTTTGCCTTCAGGCGAATTGATCGAACGCCAGCCACAGCAGCATGGCGCGCGCCGAGACGAATTCCTGCCACAAGGCCTGCGCCGGGATGGCGGCATGCCCGCCACGTTCGTGCACGGAAAGCAGGGCTGCCAGACCCGGCTCCATGATGGCAACAAGATCCGCCAATCCTTCTTCCACCAGACGCCTGCGCCCGCCGGTCAGTGCGGCGGCGGCCACGGGAAATCCGCGCAATTGCTCTGCGGTGGCGGTCGGCGCTGTGCTGCTGGCGCCATGGCCGGCCAGCGCCTGTACCGCGTCGGCGGCAGCGTGGAGGGCGCGCCACTGGCCATCCAGCGAGGCGCCATGGCTTTGCGGGTTCATGGTGGGAGGGCCAAGGTTCATGACCCGAAATTACCGAAAAATGCTTGTTGAATTCTTAACCGTCGAATTTGTCCACCGGGCAGCAGCCCTATTGCCAATCCGCCCCAGTGCTGCGAAAGCACTGGCAGACCTGCGCGGCTGCTGCTAGCGGCAGTGCTTGCGTGCGCACCCATAGCTCAGCTGGATAGAGCGTTGCCCTCC
>CAIWFP010000275.1 GCA_903911985.1 uncultured Sphingomonadales bacterium | reverse complement strand
GGATTCCTATCTGAAGCCGCTGCTGGGCGCCTATGAGCGGCTGATCTCCGACGGGGTGGCGGCGGGGGTGTTCCGCCCGGTCGATCCGCAGCTGTTCTACTTTACCGTGATCGGCGCGGCGGACCGTTTTTTCTCGGCCCGGCTGGTGCTGAAATATTGCTCGGGCACCGATGTACTCGACGAGGCCCTGCGCGACCGCTACCGTGCGCATCTCAACGAATTCGTGGTGGCCGGCATTCTGATGTGAGCGCGAGGGCCGCCCCAAATACTCTCTGGGCGTGAAATTCTAAGGACATGGGATGAGCGCGAAGCAGTGGCATATCGGCGTGATCGGCGGCTCGGGGCTGGCCAGTGGCATCGCCCTGGAGGGCGCGCAGGAGATTGCCGTGAGCAGCCCGTTTGGCGCGCCGTCCGGGCCGGTGACACAGGGGCGGATCGGGGATGTGCGTTTCACCTTCCTTGCCCGGCACGGCGCGGGCCATGCCATTTCGCCATCCAGCGTGAACTACCGCGCCAATATGGATGTGCTCAAGCGTTGCGGTGTGACCGATATCATTGCCCTGTCGGCCATTGGCTCGCTGCGGGAGGAGATGGCGCCGGGCCATATGGTGGCGGTGGACCAGTTCATTGACCGCACCCAGGCCCGCGTCGGCAGTTTCTTTGGCACGGGGCTGGTGGCGCATGTTTCCCTTGCGGATCCGGTATGCCCACGGCTTTCGACCCTGTTGGCCGATGCGGCGCAAGGGGTGGGCGCCACGGTGCATCGCGGCGGCTGCTATGTCGCCATAGAGGGCCCGCAATTTTCCACCCGCGCCGAAAGCCGGATGTACCGGGGCTGGGGCGCCGATGTCATCGGCATGACCGCCATGCCGGAGGCGCGCCTCGCCCGCGAGGCCGAGCTGCCCTATGCCATGCTGGCCATGGTGACCGACTATGATTGCTGGCGCGAGGACGAGGCAGGCGTGGAAGCGGCGGATGTTTTCGCGGTGATGGGCGCCAATGCCGCCATCGCGCGCGAGGCGGTGCGGCGCCTTGGCGCCAGCCTGCCCGAGACGCGCGAGGCCTCGCCGATCGATACCGCGCTGACCCACGCTTTTGCCACCGCGCCGGAAGCGCGCGACCCCCGGTTGGTGGCGATGCTGGACGCGGTGGCGGGAAGGGTGTTGCGGTAAAGGTGTTGGGGTAAAGGGGGAAGGGGCCTCCGGCGGGCAGGGGCGTTACACCCCTGCACCCCGTGACGTCTTCCGGCGAGAGGTTGGGGCTGGGCTCGCCTTTTGTGCCTCACTGCCCTGAAGCGGCTATAAAAGCCTGCGGTGCGGCGATGTTGCGCTCTGCCCGCTCCATGCGCACCCTCTCGCCGGAAGACTGTATGGGGGTTTGGGGTGCCAACCGGTTTCCATTGGGAAACCGGCACATCAAGCGCGACCCCCAACTCAACCCTTTGCCCTTATTTCGCAAAGGCATCGGCGATGGAGCAGGCCGCCGGGCCCATGATGACGACAAACAGCACCGGCAGAATGAACATCACCAAGGGCAGCGTCATGATGGCGGGCAGGCGGGCGGCGGTTTCCTCGGCGCGCATCATGCGTTCGTTGCGAAAATCGGCGGCCAGAATGCGCAGCGCCGAGGCCAGCGGCGTACCATAGCGTTCGGTCTGGATCATGGTGGTGACAACGCCCTTCATCGAATCCAGCTTGACCCGATAGGTCAGATTCTCGAAGGCCTGCCGCCGTTCGGACAGGAAGGACAGTTCCACCGCCGTCAGGCCAAATTCGCTGGCCAGTTCCTGATAGGCCGGCTCCAGCTCGCGGGCGATGCGGCCAAAGGCGGCGTCGATGGTCAGGCCCGCCTCGGCGCAGATGACCAGCAGGTCGAGCGCATCGGGCAGGCCTTGCCGCAGCAGGACGGTGCGTTTGGTCACGCGGTTGTCGAGATAGAGGTCTGGCAGGCGATAGCTGAGCAGCAGCCCGGCGGCAAAGACGCAAAAACGCTTCAACCCCGACCAGTCGGGTTCATCGTTCGACCAATAGACCCACCAGGCCATGCCGAGACCCACCGCAAGCGGGATGACCAGCCGGGCGAGAATTACCGCGACGCCCCATTCCTTGTTGCGGATGCCGGCCTGCGCCAGTTTGCGGTGAACGGCGGCCAGCTGGCTGTCCTGCAGCATTTTGAACTGGCCAAGGAATTCACGGATCCGTTCGGTGGTGGGGTTGCGCCGCACCAGTGGGCCGGTCTTGCGCCCGCTGGTGGCGCGGGTGCCCGCCAGCTTGCCCCCGCGCCGCTGGCTCAGCGCGCCAAGACGCGCGCGCATGGGGTCGCGCAAGGTGACGGCGGTATAGAGCGCCACAAGGCCTGCGAGGCTGGCCAGACCGATGCAGATGGCGCCCAGTGTGGCGACGTCGGATCCAGTTTGCGGGATGGGGGGCATGCCGGGTCTTTCCGTTCAGATCTCGAAGCTGACCATCTGGGCCATGATAAAGGCGCCGATAGCCATCCATACCAGCGCGCCCGATCCGATGATGATGAGGCGCCGGTCGGTGAAAAACCCCGCGAGATAATTGGCCTCGGCCGCCCAGATGATGCCAAAGACGATGAAGGGCAGGGCCCCCAGGATTATCGCGGAGGAGCGCGATTCCGAGCTGAGCGCGCGAATTTTCAACGCCATCTGCGCACGGCGGCGCAATACATCCGCCAGATTGACCAGCGTCTCGGTGAGGTTGCCGCCCGTTTCGCGGTGGATGGCGAGGGTTATGCAGAAGAAGTTGAATTCCGGGATGCCCAGCCTGTCGGCACTTTCGAGGAGGGCATCCTCCATGCTGCGGCCGATGCGCATGCGTTCGGTCACCAGGCGGAATTCCTGCCCCACCGTGCCGGGCACCTCCAGACTCACCAGTCCCAGCGTTTCGCTGACTGGTAGGCCCGAGCGCAGGCCGCAGACCAGCAGCTCTATCGCCTCGGGAAGCTTGGTGATGAAGTCGCGCTGGCGCCGCGTGATCAGATGGCCGACAACCGCATGGGGCAGAAAGCCGCCCACCAGCCCGCCCAGCAGCAGCGCGAGGCTCGCCGATCCGGTCTTGAGCAAGGCGATGGCTGCCATGCCAAACCCAAGCCCTGCGCAGACCTCGACATAGCGGCGCAGGCTCCAGCCCTGACCCGCGCGGTGCAGCCGGGCGGCGAGCACGGCGGCGATGCGCGCGACAGGGGTTGTGGCCGCCTTGCCCGCAGTGGCGGAAGGCCCGGTGATGGCTGCCCGGCGCGGGGACGCCTCGGCCCGGTTGGCCGGGTCGCTCGCATGGCGCAGTCTGATGGCCTGCAGGCGCCGGGCATTGCCCGCGACCGCTCCCTTGCCGGAGGCCGCCAGCCACAGCAGCGCCAGCTGGGCCGCCGTGGCGACGAGGAAGAGCAGGATGCGGGCCATCACCCGCCCATCTTGCCGCCGCCACCCGGCGTGGAGGCCGATAGACGGGCGAGCAATTGGCGGGGATCCAGCCGTCCCAGCAGCGATGGCGCCGCGCGAAGTTTGGTGCCAGCGGTGGCATCATCGCTGGCGCAAACCGCCCGGGCGATGGCCAGCAGCGTGTCGCCCATCCGCCCGCCACGGCAGGCCTGAGCGAAGCTTTGCCCCTGCTTGGCGGCGTTAATCGCCAGACGCGGCTCCAACGGCAGGAGAAAATCGAGTTTCCGCTCGGTGGCGCTCTCGAAGTCGCCGGGGCCGATCTCGCAAATGCCGGAGGGCACCTTGTTGGCCACCAGCGTTACCCGCGCGAGCGGCGCATGGGTTTTGACCCAGTCGAGGATGCGGATCGTGTCGCGCGCGCCGGCAAGGGTAAGCTCGGTAACCAGCACGATGGTCGTCACCTCGGTCATCAGCGGCGTCAGACTTGCCAGCATGGTGCGCGGCAAATCGATCACCGTGGCGGTGAAGGCATGGCGCAGCTCCTCGGCAAGATGCAGCATGGCGATGCCGTCGGTTGGGACGCTATTGGCAATCGGCGCTTCGGCCGTGAGCAGCGACAGCGTGTCGCTGGCGCGGGTCATGGCCCGTTCGATGAACAGGCCGTCGATGCGCGAGGGGTTTTCGATGGCTTCGACCAGCCCGGACCCGGGGTCGAGATCGAGGCTGAGCGCCCCGGTGCCGAACTGGATGTCGAGATAGAGCAGGGCGGTGGGCTGCGCCAGATCACAGCTGGAGATCCATGCCAGCGAGGTGGCCACCATGGTGGCGCCCACTCCGCCGCGCGCGCCGATGACGGCGGTGGTGATATGCTGGCTGGCCGGGGTGGCTTGCGCGGGCGGTGGCGCGGCAAGAACTGCCTGTGCCGCGAGAATGGCCTCGGCCAGTTCGTTCGGGCAGAGCGGTTTCAGCAGATAGTCGTGGATGCCGCTGGCCTGCAGGGCACGATAGAACTGAACATCGTTGGTTTCGCCAAGGGCTATCACCATGGTGCCCGGATCGCACACTTGCGCGAGATCCTGAATATTATCCAGCGGGGCAGGATCGCCGGACAGGTCGAGTATGAGAATCGCCGGGCTGGGTGTCATGGCGAGGGCTTGCGCGGCATCATCCAGTGCGCCGAGCTGGCAACGATCAGTCGGCCAGCCAAGACCGGCAAGGCAGGCGCGCAGGACCTCCAGCGAGGCTTCGTCGCCGACGTAACCGGCGAGGGACTGGCGGCCAATGGCGCTTGGCTGGCCATAGCCCGCAAGGGTGGCGTTGCCGGAGTTCGGGCTCGCGGCGGTGATGTCGGAAGATGGCCAGGGGGCGTTCATGCTTTGGTGCCTTCTATTGCCGGGTGGAGCTGTCCTTGGCCGTGCCGGGGGTGGTTGGCGGGGCCATGCGCCAGGCCGCGATTGCCTTTTCCGCGCTCATGGAGCCCGTGTGGCCGGTGGCGGTGGCGCCGTGGAGCAGGTCGTCGGGGTTGGCCACCATCGCGGCCAGATTGCTGTATGTCGCGCAGCCATAGTTGGTGGAGGTGGCGTTGCGCGGGTTGCTGGCGGCATTGCCGGACCAATCCGGGCAATGGGCCACATGGGCATGCGCCCGGGTGATGATGACCCGCAGTGTGCCGGGCGCGACGCTATTTGTGCCGCCCGGAATTGGCGCCGGCGAGGTCTGCGCCAGACCGAAACCGGCGACAACATCCGCCACGGCGGCAAGGGAGGCCTTGCGTTCCTGCGGATCGGCGACGGTAACGGCATCGCCATAGCGCAGATCCATGGCGGTGAACCATTCCGCCAGCTGCCGGGTTTGCGCGGGCGCCAGACCATCGGCACTGGCGGGCAGGTCGAGGCTGAGGCTGGTGTGCGATACTTCCGGCTGGTGGGGGCTGTAGAGCGTGGCATTGCGCGGCAGGCCGCCACAGCCAGCCAGCGCCAGCGCGAGGGTGACTATCAGCCCGTGGGCCGTGGGCTTGGAGGGGTGTGGCATGACGGGGGTCCTGTCTCAGGGCTGCGAGAAGCCGGGCGCCGCGCCAATCGCGGGCGGGGGGCTGACGGGCGCGGCGGGTGGGGCGGAGGCATTGTCCTTTGCGGCGGGCGGGCGCCTGGCGCCTTGTGCTTCGCTCCCATCCACGGGCTTTGGCGCATCGGCGGATGTGGGGGCGGGGCGGGCCCCGGCCTTGCGGCGGGAGAACATGCCGCCCAGCATCTCGCGGATGGCATCGGGGCTTTGATAGCCGTCGGTCGGCAGGCTGATGTCGGCGTCGTTGACCGGCCGCACCAGATAGGGGGTGACGACGATCACCAGCTCGGTCTCGCCCTGCTGAAAGCTGGTGGAGCGGAACAGGGCGCCGATGATCGGCACATCACCCGCGCCGGGCAGCTTGTCGATGGTGTGGCTGGCGTTGTTGCTCATCAGCCCCGCGATCACGAAGCTCTGGCCCGAGCCCAGTTCCACCGTGGTTTCGGTGCGGCGCACGGTGAGCCCGGGAATCGAATAGCCGTTGATCTTGACCGAGCCATTGTCGGACAGTTCCGAAACCTCTGGCCGCACCCGCATGGAGATGCGGCCATCGGCCAGAACCGTGGGCGTGTAGGACAGGCTGACGCCGAATTTCTTGTATTCGATGCCCGTGGCGCCAAGGCTGCCGGGAACGGGAATGGGAAACTCGCCGCCCGCGAGAAATTCGGCGGTCTCGCCCGAGATGGCGGTGAGGTTGGGCTGGGCCAGCGTGGTGACCAGCCCCATCTGCTCGCCAACATCCAGCGTGCCCAGCACATTCAGCCTGAGCAGATGCCCGGCAAGGCCGATCGCGGTGGTATTGGCCAGATTGTCGGCCATGGCATAGGCCGGGGTCGCGGTGCCCGGCGCGATGAACTTGCCGGTGGCCGGGTTGAACGGCAGGCTGAGCGAGCCGGTGGGCAGGCCATAGGCCGCCGAGGCATCGAGCACCGGCAGACCGGCGGTGTTGCCCCCGGTGGTGACGCCAGCGGGCAGCGGGCTGGTAATGGTGCCGGCGGACCGCCCGCGCATCACGCCGATCAATCCCCTTGATCCGCCCTGTGTCGCGATGTTCGAGCCCAGCGTGCGCATCAGCGTGCGCGAGACTTCGGCGATGCGCACCTGCAGGTTCACCTGCATGGGGGTGGCCGCGCGCAGCCGGGTGATGACATTGCTATCCTTGCCCATATAGGCCTGCACCAGCCGCGAGGCCTCGGCGGCATCCTCGGGGCTGGCCACGGTGCCGGTGAGCAGCACGGTATTGGTGCCCAGCGTGGTGACGGTCATATGCGCATCCGGCATGGCGAGGGCGATCATGTGGTCGACGCTGTCGATATTGGTGCCAACCCGGACGTTCGCCGACCAGATGGTACGGCCGCCGGCATTGCTGGCATAGATGGTGGTGGTGCCGCCGCCCTTGGCGAACACATAGAGCTGACGCGCGGATTTGACCTGCACATCGGCCACCTTGTCGTCGGCCACGAAGACATCCTTCATCGCCTCGGGCAGGGCGATCAGCCGCCCGTGACCGATCGAGAGGGCCACATCCGCCACCGGAGCGGGCGCGTCGGTGGTTGGCGCCGATGGCGCGTGGGCCGTGGGCGCCGATGGCGCGTGGGTGGGGGCGAGGGGCTGTGCCGCCAATCGCGGAGGAGCAGGGGGCAGGGCGGGCTCGCGCGCTAGCGCGGCGCCCGCAGGAACCAGCGCGGTGGCGCTGGCAAGCGCGCCCAGTGCGGACAGGCGGGTGGCAAGACGGCGCAGTTTCATCGGCGGCTTCTTTCCATGGCGATCGGCGGCTTTGCTCATCTCATTGCCCTCCCACGGAAACCGGGGTCACATCCTTGCCCCGGCTGACCGTGACGATGCCGCCGCCGCGCCAGATTTGGCCGGAGGGCGGGGATCCGGAGCCAGCGGGTGGAGCGAAATTGAGGCCAAGGCGGCCGGGCCCCACAGCCACGGGAGCCTGCGGACTTGCCGCCATTGCCCCTGCCACCATGCGCAGGCCAGAGTGGCGCAGGAAACGCGAGACATCGCCGCCGGTCACATAGCCGGGGCCATCCGGGCCTGTCTCAGCGGCGGCCTGACCGATCAGCCGCTCCTCATCCTGTCGGCTGGCATTGGCCGGAATGCTCACCCTTCCCGAGGCGATGGCCCGGTCGGGATCGGCACGCGCGGCCAGATCGGCGGGCGTCTGGGTCAGGGCGCGCAGGGTAAGGCTCAGCGCGCCGACGCTTTGCGCCACCTCGATCTTCTCGGCATTGCGCGGGGTTACCTCCAGCGTCACCGTATGGGGCGCGTGCGCCGCCACATGGCCATCGGTCAGATCGCCGCCCATCGACTGATCTATCGCCAGCACCCGCAGATTATGCAGGATGGTCTCGGTAACGGAGAGAGGTTGTTCGGCACTGCCCCCGGCCCCGGCCCCCGTGCCGTCGGCGCCATGCAGGGTCTGGGTCAGCATCAGATCCACCCGGTCGCCGGGAAAGACAAAACCACCCACGCCGCTGCGTTCGGTAACCGCAATGGTGATGGCACGCAGCCCCGCACCCAGTGTCGCCGCCAGAAAGCCCCGGTCGCCGGGGGCAACCAGCGCGCCACGGCTTATCGGCTGGCCTTCGGCGATGTCGCTGCGCACGACCATGCCCGCCAGTTTCGCGGGCGTGGCGCCGAGGCTGCCGGATTCGGCGCTTTCGACAAAATAGGCGCTGCTTGCGGGATTTTGGCCCGCCTGATTCTGGTCGCCGACCAACTCCTTGGGCCAATCGACAAAGCCGATGGCATCGGGCGTGAGAATTGTCCCCACGGCCAGCGCGCGCCGGGCGACCAGCACGCGCTGGCCGTGGCGCTGCATGTCGAGCGCCTCGGCCGAAGGCGTGGCATGGCCCGCCAGCAGGCTGTGGGCGATCAGCGCGTTGCAGGCGGCGACACCCACGGCGCCCAGCAGCAATCCGAGTTTTTTCCGGTTCATGCCCTCAACTCCCAATCATGCCGGTGGGCAAATGCGCCCCGGCCATCGGCAGGTAATCGCGTGCCAGCACCCAAAGGCCCCCCACGGCTATGGCCACGCCATAGGGCAGCCCGGCGGTTGCTTGCCGCTTCGCGGCGCGGCGGGTACCGGATGCCGACAGGGACCGGCCGACCACGAACAGCAGCGCCAGCACACCGCCCGCCAGCGCCATCACCACCAGCAATTGCGCAAACCACATAGGGCGGATCCACAGCGCCAGCGCCGTCAGCAGCTTGACATCCCCGCCACCCATCGCCCCAACCGCGAACAGGCCGGTGCTGATGCCAAGGCAGCCCAGCGCCAGGGCCAGTTGGCCGCCGATCGCGCCCGGAGACAAGCCGCCAGCCCACCAGAACAGCGGCGCGGCAAGGGCAATGGCGCCATTCAGCCGGTTGGCGATGCGCCGATGCGCCAGATCTCCCACAGCCGCCGCCGCCAGCGCGATTGCCAAGGCGGCAAGGAAGCCATAGGAAATCAGGCTATGAGGAATGGAGACACCGTGCATGAGGATTCCCAGCTATTTCGGGAGTTTCTCTAAAGGCGATGGTCTGTCATTTGGTAAGCAAGCCATTAAGGGTATTTGCCCGCATCGGCCGGGAGCCCGGAATTAACCCTATGTGTCCTGCCGAGGTTAACCCTCTGACCATGCTATTTCCCTTGCGGAAAACCCAATTTTTCCAAGGCGGGCGGCCATGATCGCGCCTGCCGCCATCACACATGCCGACATCGCCATTATCGGGGCCGGAATGGCCGGGGCCTCGCTGGCGGCCGCTTTGGCAGGAGCGCCGGCCGCCCCGCGCGTGCTGTTACTGGAGGCGGAGGACTACCCCGGCTATCACGCCACGGGCCGCTCCGCCGCCTTCTGGACCGAAAGCTATGGCGGGCCATTGGTGCAGCCGCTGACCACCGCCTCCGGCCCGGCGCTGCATGGGCTGGGCGTGCTGCGCCCGCGCGGGGGGCTCACCATCGCGCGGGTGGGGCAGGAGGCGGATCTGGATGGTTTCGCCGCCCGCTTTGCCGCGCTGGGGGTGAGGGTGGAACGGCTGGACCGGGCCGCCATCGCGGAACATAGTCCCGGGTTGCGCGAAGGCTGGGTGGCGGGCGCCATGGAGCCGGATTGCTGCGATATCGATGTGGCCGCGCTGCATCAGCACTACCTCGCCGCCGCCCGGCGCGATGGGGTGGAACTGGTCACCTCCGCGCGGCTGGCCGGGGCGGTTAGAGAGGGCGGGCGCTGGCGCCTGACGCTCGCCGATGGCCGCCAGCTATCCGCCGCCATTCTGGTCAATGCCGCCGGGGCCTGGGCCGATGGGGTGGCGGCGATGGCCGGAGCCGCCCCGCTCGGCATTCAGCCCTATCGGCGCACCGTGGCGCAATTGCGGGTGGAGCCGGTGACCGCGCCCAGCCTGCCGCTGGTGCTGGATCTGGGCGAGGCCTTCTATTTCAAGCCCGAGAGCGGCCGCCTGTGGCTATCGCCCCATGACGAAACCCCCAGCCCCCCCTGTGACGCGGCGCCCGAGGAAATCGACGTTGCCCTCGCGGTAAGCCGGCTGGAGCAGGTGGTGGAATGGCGCGTCGAGGCGGTGGAACACCGCTGGGCGGGCCTGCGCAGCTTCGCGCCAGACCGCCTGCCGGTCTATGGCTTCGACCCGCGCGTCGAGGGCTTCTTCTGGTGCGCCGGGCAGGGCGGCTTCGGCATCCAGACCGCACCCGCCGCCGCCGCGCTGGCCGCCGCGCTGTTGCTGGGCG
>CAIWFP010000274.1 GCA_903911985.1 uncultured Sphingomonadales bacterium | reverse complement strand
GCCGCCGGTCAATTCGCTGAGCATCCATACGCGCCGCGCGCTGGATGAAGGCTTTCGCAAGTTTGCCGCCGATGACGCGGTGAAGGCGATCGTGCTGACCTGCGCGGGCCGCACCTTCTTTGCCGGGGCGGAGATCACCGAACTGGGCCAGCCGCAGCAGGAGCCGGGCTTGCTGGAAGTGTTCGACATCATCGAGGAGGGCAGCAAGCCTGTCATCGCCGCCATCCATGGCACGGCGCTGGGCGGCGGTTACGAGCTGGCGCTGATCTGCCACTATCGCATTGCCGTGCCCTCGGCCAAGGTCGGGCTGCCCGAGGTCAACCTCGGCCTGTTGCCGGGCGCTGGTGGTACCCAGCGTCTGCCGCGCGTGGTGGGGCCGCAAATCGCGCTCGACATCATGGTCAAGGGTGCGCCGGTGGGCGCGAAAAAGGCGCTGGAACTCGGTATGGTCGACGCGCTGGCCGAAGAGGGCAAGCTGCGCGAGGACGCTATCGCCTTTGCCCGCAAGGTTCTTGCCTCGGGCGGGCCGCACAAGCGTGTGCGCGACCGTCAGGAAAAGGTCGAGCCCGCCCGCGCCCATCCGGAAATCTTCGCGGATTACCGCCGTGCCAACGCCCGCGCCATGCGCGGCTTCAAGGCCCCCGAGAACATCATCAAGGCGATCGAGGCGGCCGTGGCCCTGCCTTTCGATCAGGGGATTCTGCGCGAGCGCGAGCTGTTCCAGGAACTGGTCGAGAGCACCGAAAGCGCGGCGCAACGCTATTACTTCTTTGCCGAGCGCGAGAGCGCCAAGGTGCCGGATCTCCCCAAGGGCACGCCAACCCTGCCGATCAAGACGGTGGGCGTGATTGGCGCCGGCACCATGGGCGGCGGCATCACCATGAATTTCCTCAATGTCGGCATTCCGGTCACGCTGGTCGAAATGAGCCAGGCGGCGCTGGATCGCGGTTTGGGGGTCATCGCCAAGAACTACGAGAATTCCGCCGCCAAGGGCCATCTCACCACCGAGCAGGCGGCCCAGCGCATGGCGCTGATCACCCCGGCGCTGGGGCTGGAGGCGCTTGGCGCGGTCGATCTGGTGATCGAGGCGGTTTATGAGGAATTGGGCGTCAAGAAGGACATTTTCGCCAAGCTCGACAAGATTGCCAAGCAGGGCGCGATCCTTGCGTCGAACACCTCCTTCCTCGACCTCGACGATATCGCCGCCGCCACCAGCCGCCCGGAATTTGTGGTGGGCACGCATTTCTTCTCGCCGGCCAATGTCATGCGCCTGCTGGAAGTGGTGCGCGGCGCCAAGACCTCGCCCGAGGTGGTTGCCACCGCCATGGGCCTGGCCAAGACCATCGCCAAGGTGCCGGTGCTGGCCCGCGTATGCACCGGCTTCATCGCCAACCGGGTGATGAGCCCACGCATGACCGCCGCCGAGGATCTGGTGCTGCGTGGCCCCACCCCGCAGGAGATCGATACCGCATCCTATGACTATGGCTTTGCCATGGGCCCGTTCCAGATGCTTGATCTGGTGGGTCTGGATGTGGTGGGCCGCGAGTTGACCGAGCGCACGCTGCGCGGCGATCTGGTTGCACTCGACCGGCTTGGCCAGAAGAAGAACGGCGGGTTCTACGACTACGACGACAAGCGCAAGAGCACGCCCTCGCCGGTTGCCGCCAAGGCCATCGCCGATTTCGCGGCCTACAAGGGCATTGCCAAAACAGCCCCGCTGAGTGCCGAGGATATCGTTGCGCGCCTGCTCTATCCGGTGGTGAATGAAGGCGCCAGGGTACTCGAAGAGGGCATCGCCATCCGCGCCAGCGATATCGATGTCGCCTGCATCCTTGGCTACAACTGGCCGGTATACACCGGTGGGCCGATGTTCTGGGCCGATACGGTTGGCCTGTCCAAGATCGTCGAAGGGCTGAAGGCCATGGGCCATGAGCCGGCCAAGTTGCTGGTCGAAAAGGCCGCAAGTGGCGGGACCTTCACCCGTTGACAGGCACCGCGCCCATGCCAGGGCCGGGGGAGGACGGGGCCGCGAGCCAGCCAGTCACCCCCCGGCTCGCCGCGACCGTGTTGTTGTTGCGTGAAGATCCGTCGCAGGTCTCGCCGTTTGAAGTGCTGATGGTCAAGCGCAACGCGCAAGGCTTCTTCCCCCGCGCGCTGGTGTTTCCCGGCGGCGTTGTCGACGATGACGACTGGGCGGATCACTGGCTGGACCGCTGTGACGGCCATCACGAACTGGAGCACCGGGACCGCGCCTTGCGGATCGCGGGCTTGCGGGAATGTTGGGAGGAGGCGGCGGTGCTGGCGGCCCATGGCGATTTCGCGCTCGAAGATCACCAGCCGGAGACCATGCCCCTGCCGCATCTGATGGACCAGATCGGCGCGCGTTTCGATTTGTCGGGCATTGCCCCATTCGCCCATTGGGTGACGCCCAGAACCGCGCCCCGGCGGTGGGACACGCATTTTCTGGTGGCCCGCGCCCCGGAAGGCCAGTTTGCCCGCTGCGACGGGAGCGAAACGGTCGGCGTCGAGTGGATCAGCCCCGAAGCGGCGATCGCGTGCGGTGACAAGGGTACGCGCGAGGTGCTTTTCTCAACGCGGGCCAATCTGTCGCTGCTGGCGCAAAGCCGCAATATCGACGAGGCGATTGCCGCTGCCCGGATCCGCCCGCATTTCGAGGTTCACCCTCAGGCCGAGCGCCGCGCGGACGGCATTCGGGTATTCATCCCCGAAGAGGCGGGATATCCGGAGAGCGAGGCGCTTGTTCCCGCCTCCGGCTTCAAGATGAAGAACTGACCGGGCCCGGAGCGGCCCAGTGTGGCGGCCGCTTTTCGAGAAAGGCCCGAGCCGCCTCGCGGTGGTCGGGGTGGCGCCGGGCTATCAGGAAGTTTGCGGTTTCCACCTCGATCGCGGCATCACGCGGCTGGCTGGCGGCGGCGTCCAGCCCGGCCTTCACCTGCGCCAGCGCGGCGGGTGACAATGCCCCGATGGAGCGGGCCAGCGCCAGCCCCGCCTCGGCAAGCTCCGCCGGGGCGTGAAGCTCGTCGACAAGGCCGATGTTCAGCGCCTCCGCCGCCGACAGGACCTTTCCGGCAAGGCAGAAATAGCGCGCCCGCCCGGGGCCGAGGATGCGCGTCAGGCTCCAGTTGGCGGCGAGATCTCCGGCAAGGGCGATGCGCGTATAGGCATAGGCGAATTTGGCCGATTGGCTGGCGATGCGGATATCGCAGGCCGCCGCCAGCGCCAGCCCGCCACCCGCCGCCGCGCCATTGACCAGCGCAATCGTCGGCAATGGCGTATCCATCAGCGCCAGACAGGCCGAGGCGGATTGGGCCAGCTGTTCGCGCAACACATCATCGGGCGGCGGGGTCTCGAAAGAGGCGATCAGCCCATTGATGTCGCCGCCGGCGGAAAAGACATTGCCGGCCCCGGTGAGCAGAACAACGCCGATGCCGTCATCGCTTTCGGCCGCGAGGATGGCGTCCCTGATCCGCAGGCCAAGCTGGGCCGAAACCGGGTTCTTCCCGCAGGCGCTTTCCATGGTCAGCAACAGGGCGCGGCCATGCCGGGATTGGTGCAGGCGGGTGCTCATGCGGCTTTTGCCACGGCGCCATTGCCGCCGTAGTTCCGGTGATCGCGAGACCTGTTCATGTTGCCAGCCCGCTTGTCATCATACCCTGTCACCCATGAGAGTTAGCAATATGGTCGCGAAGCGCGAGTTTGAAGAGATGGCTGTGGCCTGCCCGCCGCGCGTCAATTTTAGCGGTGGAACACCACCGTATCCTCCAGTCCGGCGCGCGGGGTAATCGCGGCGCAGGTCGGGTCGGCCGGGTCGGGATAACCAAAGCTCAGGCCGAACAGGCAGACCAGATCGTCACTTACCCCGAGCGTGCGCCGGATGATATCGGGATAGTAGCTCAAGGTCCCCTGCGCGCAGGAGCCCAGCCCATGGGCGGTGAGCGCGAGCATCAGCGTCTGGGCGTAAATGCCCAGATCAGCCGCCTCCCGCATGCCGAAATCCCGCCGCAGACAGAAAAACGCCGCGTGGGGCGCATCGAACATCTGGTAATTGCGCAAGTTCAGCCGTTGACGCCCCTCGACATCCTGCCGGGTCACGCCCGTGGTCTTGTAGAGGGTGATGGCGGAGGCAATACGGCGCTGGCGATAGGGTTCGACATAGTCATTGGTTATGGCGATATCGGGCGCGGCCGGGGCGCTCGCCGCGGCCGCGGCCAATTGGGCGCGCAGGGACTCCATGGCCTCGCCAGACACGACATGGGTGATCCACGGCTGGCAGTTGCAGTTGGAGGGCGCCTTGCCCGCCAGGGTGAACAGCCGTTCCAGCAGATCATCGGGCACGGGATCCGGGCGAAAGGCCCGCACCGAGCGCCGGGCGCTGGCGATGCGGTCGAAGGCCTCGGCATCGGCGGGAAGCGGGAGTGAGGTCATCAGAGAGCCTCCTCCTTCCGGTTAATGCCCGCCAGATCCTCGGCCAGCGCCTTTTTCCGCTCCACCTCCATGCCACGCAGGATCTGGATGC
This sequence comes from uncultured Sphingomonadales bacterium, assembly GCA_903911985.1. GTDB lineage: Bacteria > Pseudomonadota > Alphaproteobacteria > Sphingomonadales > Sphingomonadaceae > Novosphingobium. Next base: position 4,041 of record CAIWFP010000274.1, on the reverse strand, counting down.
GCTGGGCCTGCGGGCTGCCGGCACCATGCATCGATTCGGTGAGATAGCCGACCGCATTGCGTCCCAGCGTCATGTTCTCGATCAGGCGGAGGATGCGCTGGCGAAACTCCACCGGCAGGTTGGAGCGGCCCTTGAGGTATTTTTCGAGGATAGGCCCGGTCAGTTCGTGGTTGAAGTCCGCCTCGGACGGCAGGGTTACCATCAGCCCCCCGGCGATATCCTGCGCCAGACGGCTGATCTCGTAGGGGAAGCGGGTGACGTTCTGCTTGCAGACATTGGCCAGCATCGCATCGTTCATGAAGATGCCCGAGGGCAGCTGCTTGGCCTCGTGGCTGGAGGCGATGCCCGAGGAATAGATGGTCTCGTTGAGATGGGTCATCTCGACCAGCTTGTCCTTGATGTGGCTGGCGCCGTCGGCTCCGTTGAATTCCGCCACCGCCGCCGCCGCGCCGACCAGCACATCGCCAAGCCCGGTTTTGCACACATAGGAGGCGCGGTGATAGGCGGTGAAGCGCGCCACCATCTCCTGCGCGAATGCATATTCGCCATCCATCAGCACGTGTTCGTGGGGGATGAAGACATTGTCGAACACGACCAGCACTTCCTGCCCGCCATAGCGCGCATTGCCCTTGTCGATATCGCCTGTCTCCAGCGCGCGGGTGTCGCAGCTTTGGCGGCCATAGATATAGGTGAGGCCATGGGCGTCACCGGGCACCATGCCGACGACAGCGTATTCCTTGTCGTCCGGCCCCAGATTCATCGTCGGCATCACGCAGATCCAGTGGGAATTGAGCCCGCCGGTCATATGCGCCTTGGCCCCGGTGACATAGACGCCCTCGGCGGTGCGCTTGGTCACATGCATGAACAGGTCGGGGTCGGCCTGCTCGGAGGGACGTTTGGAACGATCGCCCTTGGGGTCGGTCATGCCCGCCGCCAGAATGATGTTGTTGCGCTGTGCCAGCTTGAGGAAGTCGAGATAACGCTGGTGGTAGGATGTGCCGTGCTTCTGATCGATGTCATAGGTGATCGAGTGCAGCACGCTCAGGCAATCCAGCCCGGCGCAACGCTGGAAGCAGGTGCCGGTGAGCTGGCCCATGCGGCGCTGCATCCGGTTCTTCATCACCAGATCCTGCGGGCTGGTGACCATGTGCAGGAAGCGGTTAACCGGCGCGTCGATCAGATCGGAATGGGCCGTTGCCAGTTCCGGGTCCTCGATCGCCAGCTGATAGGTGCGGGCAAGGGCATTGATCGAGGGGCGGATGATCGGATGGTCCACCGGCTCGGCGATCTTTTCGCCGAACATGAACACATGGACATCGCGCCCCTTCAGCGATTCGATATAGTCTTCCGGGGTTGCGATCGGGTTCAGCCGCGACCAGCGCGAGGCGGCGCTTTCCTCACGCGGATGGCGATATTCGATGGCCGGCATTAGGCACTCCCGAGGATGACAAGTTGGTTGACCTAGATAACCAGGTTGAGGCATCCCGTCTATGCGTCGGTCTATTGCCGAGGCTGAAACAAACAGGGGTGATGGATGCAAACGGCTTTGGCAGAGGGTGTGCTGGCGGGCAAGGTTGCCTTCATCGCGGGCGGATCGAGCGGAATTAACCTGGGTGTGGCCGAAGGCTTTGCCGCGGCCGGGGCAAAGGTCGCGTTGATCAGCCGCTCGCCGGAAAAGATCGAGGCCGCGGCGAAGGATTTGCGCGACAAGGGGTATGAAGCCATCGGCATGGCCGCCGATGTGCGCGACTATGTCGCCGTGGAGGCGGCTCTGGCCACCACCGCCGGCCATTGGGGCCCCATCGACATTGTGCTCTCTGGTGCGGCGGGCAATTTCGTCGCGCCGGCGGCGGGCATGTCGGCCAATGGCTTCAAGACCGTGATCGACATCGACCTTCTGGGCACATTCAACGTGTTTCGCGCCAGCTATGGCCATATCCGCAAACCCGGCGCCTCGCTGATCGCGATCACCGCCGGGCAGGCCGTGCAGCCGATGGTGAACCAGATCCACGCCTGCGCGGCCAAGGCCGGGGTGAACATGGTCACCCAGTGTCTCGCCATGGAGTGGGGGCCGGAAGGCGTGCGGGTAAACGGCATTTCGCCCGGCCCCATCGCCGAGACGGAAGGCATGCGCCGCCTGACACCGACACCAGAGGCGGAGGCGGCCTACATGGCGACGATCCCGCTGGGGCGCTATGGCGAAAAGCGGGACATTGCCGAACTGGCGATCTTCCTGTCCACCGACAGTGCCCGCTACATCAGCGGCGCGATCATCCCCTGCGACGGCGCCTCGATCCTGACCGGCGGCTCGCAGTCCAGCTTCAAACCGGCCTGAAAGGTTCGCCATGGTTCACCCCCGCTTCCACGCTCAGGCAACGCCCGACAAGCCCGCGATCATCATGGCGGCCAGCGGCGAAACGCTGACCTATGGCATGTTGGAGGCGCGGGCGAATCAGGGCGCGCATTACCTGCGCAGCCTCGGCATCAAGGCTGGCGATTGCATCGCGGCGTGGCTGCCCAATGGGCTGGTCTATGTCGAGGTCTACTGGGCGGCCCAGCGTGCCGGTCTTTTCGTCACCCCGGTGTCGACCAAGCTGAAGCCTGCGGAAGCGGCCTATATTATGGCCGACTGTCAGGCCAGATTGCTGGTGACCAGCAGCGCCGTGGAGGAAGTCACCTCCTTCCTCGCCGGGAACCGCGCGGAATGCCCGCAATTGACCACGATAATCACCGATGCCGCGACGATCCCCGGTTTCGGCACATGGAGTGACGCTATCGCCGCATTCCCGGAAACGCCCATCGCGGATGAGAGCGCGGGGTTTCACATGGTCTATTCCTCGGGCACCACCGGGCGGCCCAAGGGCATCAAGCAGGAGTTGAGCGGCGCCCCCGCCACCGAGCCGCACCTCTTTGCCGAACGGCTGTCCCGTCGCTATGGCATCACGGATAAGTCGGTACTGCTGTCGCCCGCGCCCTTCTATCACACCGCGCCGCTGGCCTATGCCAATGGCGCGGCGCGGCTGGGGGCGACGGTGGTGATGATGGAGCGTTTCGACGCAAGGGCCGCGCTGGACTATATCGAACGCTACAAGGTCAGCTTCAGCCAGATGGTGCCGACGATGTTTCACCGCATGCTGGAGCTGCCGCAAGCGGTGCGTGACAGCTATGATCTGTCATCGCTTAATTGTATCGTCCATGCCGCCGCACCCTGCCCCGTTCCGGTGAAGCGGGCGATGATGGATTGGCTGGGGCCGATCATCTACGAATATTACGGCGGTTCGGAAGGTAATGGCTCCACCTTCATCACACCCGGCGAGTGGCTCAGCCATCCGGGATCCGTGGGCAAGGCGGATTGGGGTGTGGTCCATATCTGCGACGAGGACGGCAACGAACTTCCGGCCGGGCAGGATGGCGTCGTATACTTCGAGGGCGGCTGGGACTTTGCCTATCTGGGCGATCCGGAAAAGACCCGCGATTCGCGCAATCCCCTGCACCCCGGCTGGTCGGCATTGGGTGATATCGGCCATGTCGATGGCGAGGGCTATCTCTACCTTACCGACCGGCGCAGCTATATGATTATCACCGGCGGGGTGAACGTCTATCCGCAAGAGGTGGAAAACCTGCTCGCCGTGCACCCCAAGGTGGCCGACGTCGCGGTGATCGGCGTGCCGAGTGAAACCATGGGCGAAGAGGTGAAGGCCGTGGTGCGACCGCGCGACTGGGCAGATGCCGGCGATGCGCTGGCCGAGGAATTGATCGCATGGTGCCGTGACCAGCTCAGCCATGTGAAGTGCCCGCGATCAGTAGACTTCCTCGAGGCATTGCCGCGCCACGAAACCGGCAAGCTCTACAAGCGCGAATTGCGCGACAAATACTGGCAGGGCCACGGCAAGCCTATCGGCTGATGGCTGCGGTCTTCTCCGAGCAAATGAGCCAGCGGCAGGCCTAGTTGCCGACAAAGCGCGGGGGGCGTTTACCGAGGAAAGCGGCGACGCCCTCGGCATGGTCCGCCGTGCGCCCGGCGGTGCGCTGGTCTATCCG
>CAIWFP010000273.1 GCA_903911985.1 uncultured Sphingomonadales bacterium | reverse complement strand
GCAAAGGTGGCGCGCAAGGCCTCTGCCCCCGCATCCCAATCGGCAAAGCGCGGGTCGCTGCCGACATAGCCGCCGATCTTGACCAGCCCTGCCGTCTCGACCACCGGGCCAATGTCGTTGAGCACCACGCCGGCCAGACGCTGTGGCGCCAGCACCCCCATCACCATCGCCATGATCCCGCCCATGGAGGTGCCCACCACCACCGCCCGCGAAATCCCCGTCTGATCCAGCAGCGCCAGCACATCACCGACATAGCGCGCGGGCATATAGGTCATCGCATCCGGCGCATATTCGCTCATCCCCCGCCCGCGCATCTCCGCGCAGATCACCCGCCAGCCGCCGCCAACCGCCGAGGAGAGATGTGCCGCCAGCCCGTCAAAATCGCGGGCATTGCGGGTCAGGCCATGCAGGCACAGCACTGGCGGGCGGTCGTCCCCCGCACCACCCACGCCGGGGTAATCGCGATAATGCAGGCGCAATCCGTCGGCGCTGTGCCACCAGCCGTGGTTAAACTCGCTCATCGACGAAAGCCCCCTGATTTGCCGCCCGCTGATTACCGCCCAACGGACTACCGCCCAACCGATTACCGCCCATCCCCGCGCCGGGCCAGAGCGGATATTCAGAGCGGATATTCTCTGCGGGATGGCTTGCGCCAGCCAGCCCCCTCGCCCACTATCGCGGCATGCGCCCAGAACAGCAAGCCGCACAGCAAGCCGCACCGCAAGCCGCGCCGCAAGCCGCGCCACAAGCCGGAGCGCGAGCTGCCCCCTATCGCCCCGACCCGGCCATCGCCTCGCTTGCCCCATGGCTGGGCGATGCGGTGGAGCCTGCCGGTTTTCCGTCGCGGATCCTGCGGTTTCGCAACCAGCGATGGGCAGCGGCCGTGGGGCTGGAGGGTTTAAACGACGAGCAATGGCTTGAGCATTTCGGGCGTTTCCGGCCCCTGCCCGAAAATCTGCCCCAGCCCTTGGCCCTGCGTTATCATGGGCATCAGTTCCGCAGCTATAACCCGGAAATAGGCGATGGGCGCGGCTTTCTCTTCGCCCAGTTACGCGATGGTGGCGCCTATGGCTTGGGGCCGCGCCTGCTCGATCTGGGCACCAAGGGGTCGGGCACCACGCCCTACAGCCGACAGGGCGATGGCCGCCTCACCCTCAAGGGCGCGATGCGCGAGATCCTCGCCACCGAAATGCTGGAGGCCCTTGGCACCTATACGTCCAAGACCTTCAGCGTGGTGGAAACCGGCGAAAGCCTGTGGCGCGGCGACGAGCCCAGCCCCACCCGCTCCGCCGTGCTCACCCGGCTCAGCCACGGCCATATCCGCATCGGCAGCTTTCAGCGGTTGCTGGCGCTGGAGGAGCGCGACAATATGGCCGCGCTGGTGGATTATTGCCTCAACCACTTTCCCGGCCCGCTGCCGCCCGAGGATGCGCCCGGGCGCGACGAGCCCGCCGTCATCCTCGTCCATCAGGCGGTGGAACGGCTGGCCGACATGGCCGCCAGCTATGGCGCGGCGGGCTTTGTCCATGGCGTGCTGAACACCGACAACATGGCCATCACCGGCGAGAGCTTCGATTATGGCCCCTGGCGGTTCCTGCCGACATGGGATGCCAATTTCACCGCCGCCTATTTTGATCATTCCGGGCTTTACGCCTTCGGTCGGCAGGGAGAGGCAATTGCCTGGAACTGCGCGCAACTGGCCATTGCCCTGCGCCTGCTGGTTTCCGCCCCGCCGCTGATCGCCGCGCTGGAGCGGTTCGACGGCCTGTATCAGGCGGCAGTGCGGCGCCGGGTGCTGTGGCGGCTGGGGCTGGAGGCAGCCGGGGTGGATGAGGATATTGCGCTGATGGCGATGCTGGGCACGTATATGATCGAAACAGGCCAGTCGCCCGACAGCGTCTTCTTTGCCCATCGCGGTGGGCGCAATGCACCGTCCGGACCTTTGGGTGAGTTGCTCGCCGCCCGCCGCCCCAGTGCCGAGGCCGAAGCGGGCGCCGACCACCCCATCTGGGCCGAAGCTGCCCCGCCCAGCCTCATTCTGCCCGAGGTGGAACGCATCTGGGCGGCGATTGACGCTCACGACGATTGGGCGCCCCTGCAGGCCATGGTTGGCCAGATCCGCGCGCTGGGAGAGGCGCTGGGCACCGCGCCCCAACCGGCTGGCCACACAGCCTGATACCCGGCCTGATACCCCGCTTGCCCCGCCCGCGCCCGCCCGCTAGGCGCATCGCGGTCATCTCGCCAGAAAGCCGCCATGCCCCCCAGCCCCACGCCCCGCCTGCCCAGGAACCACTCAGGCGGCTTGCCAATGGCTCTGGCAGCCTATCTTTTCTGGGGCCTGCTGCCGCTCTATCTGCATCAGATGAAGGCCGTGCCGCCACTTAGCTTCGTTGGCTGGCGCACCATATTTACCCTGCCGGTCTGCGTGGTTCTGGTGGCCATCCGCGGGCAGGCGGCGGAGGTGCTCGGCGCGCTGAAACAACCCCGCGCCGTGGCCATGCTGGCACTCAGCGCCTGCCTGATCGGCAGTAACTGGCTGATCTATGTCTCGGCCATTCAACACGGGCACCTCTTCGCCGCGAGCCTTGGCTATTACATCAATCCACTGGTCAACATCCTGCTGGGTACGCTGTTTCTGGGCGAAAGGCTGGGGCGGCTGCAATGGCTGGCGGTGGCGCTGGCGGGCGGGGGCGTGGCGCTGCTGGCGCTGGCAGGAACCGGGGCGGGTGGCAGCCCGAATGCGCATGCGACGCTGGGCATCGCCCTGGCGCTGGCCATCAGCTTTTCCGCCTATGGGCTGGTGCGCAAGCTGGTGCCTGTGGGGTCGCTGCCGGGTCTGGCGGTGGAGGCAGGGCTGCTGCTGGTGCCGGGTATCGCCTATTTGCTGGCAATCAGTTCCGGCGCCCAGGGTGGCGGCTTCCAGTTTGGCGCGGATGCCTCGCTCAGCGCGCTGGTGGCGCTCTCGGGTCTGGCAACCGCGCTGCCGCTGTGGCTATTTGCCGAGGCGGCCCGGCGAATGGATTATTCGACGCTGGGCTTTATCCAGTTCATCACCCCCACAATCGTGTTTTTGCTGGGCTTGTTCGTGTTTCACGAGCCATTGCACCCCGCCCAGCTGGCAGCCTTTGTCGCCATTTGGATCGCGCTGGGCGTCTTCTGCTGGGATATGTGGATGAAGCGCGCAAGGGGATAGGTTCCGGCCGGATAGAGCGGGCTGGCGGCGGCCCGCTCCTCTCACATCACAAAATGGGGGGCAGGCTTTGCGGCCCACCCCCCATTTTATTCACGTAAAGTCAGATAGGGCTGGAGGCCCGCCCTCAGGCGGCCTGTTCCTTGCCCTTCATCACGCGCACCGGGTCCTTGCGGCCCTCGACCACGTCCTTGTCGACCACCACTTCGGCAATGTCGCTTTCGGTCGGGATGTCGAACATGGTGTCTAGCAGCAGCCCTTCGACAATGGAGCGAAGCCCGCGCGCGCCGGTCTTGCGCTCGATAGCCTTCTTGGCGATCGCCTCCAGCGCATCGTCGGTGAAGGTGAGGGTCACGTCCTCCAGATCGAACAGGCGGGCATATTGCTTGACCAGCGCGTTCTTGGGCTCGCGCAGGATCTTCACCAGAGCCTCGATGTCGAGATCCTCCAGCGTGGCGATAACCGGCAGACGGCCAACGAATTCGGGGATCAGGCCGAACTTCAGCAGATCCTCGGGCTCAGCCTTCTGCAGCAATTCACCCACGCGGCGTTTGTCGGGGTCGGCAACATGGGCGCCAAAACCGATGGACCGCTTCTGCAGACGATCGGCGATGATCTTCTCAAGGCCAGCAAAGGCCCCGCCGCAGATGAACAGGATGTTGGTCGTGTCCACCTGCAGGAATTCCTGCTGCGGATGCTTGCGCCCGCCCTGCGGCGGCACGGAGGCAACGGTGCCTTCCATGATCTTCAAAAGCGCCTGCTGCACGCCTTCGCCCGACACGTCGCGCGTGATGGACGGATTGTCCGACTTGCGG
>CAIWFP010000272.1 GCA_903911985.1 uncultured Sphingomonadales bacterium | reverse complement strand
TGGCGATGAGATCGAAGCCGGAGACGGGATAGGGCTGCTCCTCGTCCAGGGCCAGTTCCTCGCCCCGTGGCGCGGGGTCGGCGCGTTCCACCGCGCAGCCACTCGCCGCCAACGCCGCTGCCAGCTGGCCATGAACGTCGCCCACCACCAGCGCCCGGCGCGGTGCAAGCCGCAGGAAAGCGATGCGCTCCAGCACATCCTCGATCATGTCATCCAGCATGTAGCGCGGCGCGTTTGGCAGGGTTTGCAGAACACGCATGCGCCGCCGCGCGGCCAATCGCCGCCGGGGGCAAAAGATTGCGGGAGGCTGTGCGGGTCGTGGTTGAGGTGCGGGTAGCGGGTTCATATTCCTGCCCTGCCGTGCGCTTATCGCGCGCGCAAGCGCAGATCGGCCATTGCCTCGCGCCGCTGGCCCATGTTTACTGGTGGCCATGGGATTGCGAAATGCCTTTGCCCCGGTGATCGACCTGATCTTCCCCCCGCGCTGTCCGCTGTGCGGTGTGGCGACCGTGAGTTTTGGGGGTGGCGCGCCGGCACTATGCGCGGGCTGCTGGGGGCAGCTGGATATGCCCGGCGGCGGCGGCTGTTCCTTGTGTCAGGCGCCTGTGCGAGATGGCGGCGAAATCTGCGCGCCGTGCCATGTCAGCCCTCCGCCGCATGACGGCATTGCCGCCGCCACGCACTATAATGCCGCCTCGCGCGAGTTGGTGCTGGCGCTGAAATATGGCGGGCGCATCGCGCTGGCGCCGCTGCTCGGGCAACTGATGGCGGAGCGTTTGCAGGGGGTGGACGCGAATTGGCTGGTGGTGCCGGTGCCGTTGCATCGCTGGCGGCTGTGGCGGCGGGGGTTCAATCAATCGGCGTTGCTGGCCGGGCATATTGCGGAGGCCACCGGTGCGGGGCTGCTGGTCGATGGGCTGGTGCGGCGGCGGCATACGCCCTCGCTGAGCGGTCTGGCGCGCGAGAAGCGGGCGCAGGTGCTGATTGGCGCGATTGCGGTTAACCGGCGGGTGGCGGCGCGATTCGCGGGCGCGCAGGTGTTGCTGGTGGACGATGTGCTGACCAGTGGCGCCACCAGCAATGCCTGTATTGCCGCGCTGCGTTCGGTCGGCGTCGAAAAGGTGCGCATTGCCTGTTTTGCCCGGGTGGTGGGGGCACAACTGCCGCATATTTGAAATGCGGTGTAGGAGCGGCGCAAACGAAAATGCCCAAGGCGCGGGCCTTGGGCATCTCCGTGACGAAACAATCCAAAAATCTCGTAGGCCCAAAATCTGATGGGCCCAAAATCTGATGGGCGCCGCATTTTGCGATCAAGAAACCCGTCGGTTTCTGCCCAAACCCTCATGCGTTTGCCCGGGCTTTGCCCGTGGCAGTCTTCCCTGAACCAAGGCCGCTCAGCTGTGCTGAGGCCCTTTTGCGCGCCGCGTCACCCATGGCCCCCTGACCAGAAAGCGGTGCCGCACGCAAACTTGCGACTTCCCTCAAAGCCGCGCGATCCTTTTGCAGTGGGAGGAGGGTAAAGATAAAGGGCCATCGCGTGGTGCGGTGGATTTTGAGCCGCGTATGTGGTTATCGTGCAACAATTAAGCGGCTGGAGCGCCCGGCAAGGCCGCGCAACAGGCCCGAATCAGGAACCTATCGCAATGTCATCTCCTCCATCCGCCCCAGACTCCGACGATCGCGAGGGCGGAACCGCCTTTCTCCCCCGCTTTGACGACAAAGGCCTGCTCACTGCCATCGCCATCGATTCGCACAGCAAGGAGGTGCTGATGGTGGCCTTCATGAACGCCGAGGCACTGGCGCGCAGCCGCGAGACGGGGCTGGCGCATTTCTATTCCCGCTCGCGGCGGGCGCAGTGGCTGAAGGGCGAAACCTCGGGGCATTTTCTCCGCATCGAGGAAATCCGCGTCGATTGCGATCAGGACGCGCTGGTGATGTATGTCCGGCCTGATGGCCCCGCCTGCCACACTGGCGCCACCAGCTGCTTCTATCGGCGGCTGAATGGTGATGTGCTGGAGCGGGTGGGCAGCTGAGGTCGGGCGTCAGTTCGCCGGGCCGAACAGCTCGTCCAACAGGCCCATGGTCGCGCTCCAGCTCTGACGATCGGCGCTGGCGTCGTATTTGACCGCATCCATCCCGCGCGCATCGCTGGCCGGGTCGGTAAAGCCGTGGCGCACGCCGGAATAGGCGTGGAAATGCCAATTGGCGCCCGCGTGGTCCATCTCCTGCCAAAAGCCCAGAACCTGCGCGCGCGGCACCAGCGGATCGACATCGCCGTGGCACACCAGCAGCCGCGCCCTGATCGCGCCGGGCCGGGCCGGGCGCCCCGTTTCCAGAATTCCGTGAAAGCTGACCGCGCAGACGATATCGGCGCCCGAGCGGGCCAGTTCCAGCGCGGCCTGTCCGCCCATGCAATAGCCGACCGCGCCGAGCCTTAGCACGGCCACGCCCGGCGTTGTCCGCAGGGCCGACAGGGCGGCGGACAGGCGGGCGCGATAGACATCAACATCCTCGCGCAAGGCCTTGGCCAAGGGGCCCGCCGAAGCGAAATCCGCCACGGGGGCGCCATAGAAATCAGCGATCAGGGCAATAAATCCCGCCTCGGCCAACAGCTTCGCACGGCGCTCTATCGCCGGGGTAACATTGGCGATGGTGGGAAAAACCACAATAGCCCCGCGCGGCGCACCCACGGGCCGCGCCAGCCAGCCGGTAAGCGCCGTCGCGCCATCGGCATAATCGATCCGCTCCAGACCTCCCATCGCGGCGCTCACTCCGGCAGGAAGTCGGCCACGGAGAGATATCGCTCGCCGGTATCGTAGTTGAAGCCCAGCACCCGCACTTCCTTGGGCAGATCGGGCAGCTTCTGCGCGATGGCCGCCAGCGTGGCGCCGCTGGAAATGCCAACCAGTATGCCTTCGCTGGTGGCGCAGCGGCGGGCCCATTCCTTGGCGTCGGCGGGGTCGAGCTGAATGACGCCATCAATCGCCTGTGTGTGCAGATTGGTGGGGATGAAGCCCGCGCCAATGCCCTGAATGGGGTGCGGCCCCGGCTGCCCGCCAGAGATAACCGGCGAAAGCGTGGGTTCCACCGCATAGGCCTTCAGACCGGTCCATTGGGCTTTCAGCGTTTCGGCGCAACCGGTCAGGTGGCCGCCCGTGCCAACACCGGTAATCAGTACATCCACCGGGGTATCGGCGAAATCGGCGAGGATTTCGCGGGCGGTGGTGGCGACGTGAATGGCAATGTTGGCGGGATTGTCGAATTGTTGCGGCATCCAGGCGCCCGGCGTCTGGGCGATCAGTTCCCGGGCGCGCTCGATGGCGCCCTTCATGCCTTTCTCGCGCGGGGTGAGGTCGAAGCTGGCGCCATAGGCCAGCATCAGCCGCCGCCGCTCAAGGCTCATGGATTCCGGCATTACCAGCACCAGCTTGTAGCCCTTGACGGCCGCCACCATGGCAAGGCCGATGCCGGTGTTCCCGCTGGTCGGCTCGATGATGGTGCCGCCCGGCTTCAGGCTGCCGTCGGCCTCTGCCGCCTCGATCATGGCCAGAGCGATGCGGTCCTTGATGGAGCCGCCGGGATTGCTCCGCTCGCTCTTTACCCAGACCTCGTGGTCTGGAAACAGGCGCGACAGGCGGATATGCGGCGTGTTGCCGATGGTGGCGAGAATACTGTCAGCCTTCATGGGCTCTACTCCTGTCCCGGCATGGGTGGCGCGAAGGTGCGGGCCCGGCGAATCTCGGGGAATAGCCCCGCCCACAGCGCGGTGATCACTATGGCAGCAACGCCTCCGAAAACAACCGCCCCGGTGGCCCCCATGATGGATGCGGCAAGCCCCGATTCCATCTCGCCCAGCTCGTTGGATGCGGAAATGGCGAGGCCCGATATCGCCGAGACCCTGCCGCGCTTGTCATCCGGCGTGTGCAGCTGCACCAGACTATTGCGGATAAACACCGAGAACATGTCCGCCGCGCCAACCAGCGCCAGAGCGCCCAGTGACAGGGCATAATTGCGCGAAATCCCGAAAAGCGCCGTGGCCGCGCCATAAACAGCAACCGACCACAGCATTTTGACGCCAACATTCGTCGAAAGGGGGCGCACGGAAAACAGCAGGGCAACGGCCGTGGCGCCCAAGGCCGTTGCCGAACGCATCTGACCCAACCCCTGCGGGCCAACATGCAGAATATCGCGCGCATAAACCGGCAGCAGCGCGGTCGCCCCGCCCAGCAGCACTGCAAACAGATCCAGCGTGACGCAACCCAGCAGGAAACGATTCGAGCGGACAAAGGCGATGCCATCGGCCACCTGACGCAAGGGGTGGGTCCGCTGGTTGGCGCTGTTGGCAGCCAAGGGGGCAAGGCTGATCACACTCACCACGCCGGTGGTGAGCATCAGGGCGGATGCGGCATAGGGCAGGGGCTCGCCCCAGGCATAGAGCAGGCCAGCCAGCGCGGGCCCGGCGATCATGCCAATCTGCATGGCGGTGGAATTGAGCGCAATTGCCCGGGGCAGCAGTTCCGCAGGCACCAGACGGGCGGTCATGGCGCCCATCGACGGGTTGATGAACACCCGCGCCGCGCCATGGCCCGCGCCCAGCCCGAACAGCAGGGGCAGGGTGACATGGTGGGTCGCGGTGGTCAGGGTCAACAGGAGGGCAAGTGCAAGATCCACCGTCAACGCCAGCGCGGCGACATGGCGCCGGTCAAAACGGTCGGCCACGACGCCCGCCACCGGCGTCAGCACGAACATTGGCAGGAATTGTACCAGCCCCAGCAAACCCAGCGCGAAAGAGGCCTGAGCGATGGTCAGCCCTTCCACGCGCCGCGCCACATCGTAGAGCTGATAACCCAGCGCCACCACCATGCCGCTGCTCGCCATGAAGGAAGCGCCGCGTGCCAGCAGAAAACGGCGATAATCGGGAATTGCCAGGGGGGAACGGGCGGGCGATGAGGATGGATTGGTCACCCCGCCGTCATGGCAGGCGCACCCGGTCTTGCCAAGCGGTCAGGCCGGACCGCTCGTCAAACTCTGGCGCCCAAGGTTCATTCGCGAAACGCGTTCAGCGGTTGCGGCGCAGCCGGGGGTTGGGCTGGATGGCGGCGATCATCGCGGAAAAATCGTCAAAGCGGATGATCCGTTCGAACTGAAACCCGGCACAATCATCAAGGCACCAGATCAGATGCGCCTCGATTCGCCCGGCATGCGGCAGGCGGATGGTCACCCGCTCGCCCCGGCCCATCACGCCGCCTTCCAGCTGCGCAAAGCCGCTGGCCATGAAGCCGTGTGCCGATATGTTGCGGATCTCCAACGGAAACTCTCCGCGCCGGGCATGTTCGCCGGTCACGGCAAAGCGCACCGGGTGGCGGGGTGATCGCCGAAGATCGGTCACCGAAAGCTGTGCGCCACCTGCCATTTACCTGTTCCCACTGGTTGCTCGTTAAAGGCTACCCTGCAGGAAATTGCCGAAGATATCGTAAAAGCGGCAATAGCGTGCCGCCTCGGTAAAAGGGGTTAATTTCGCCGCAAAATGCCGTGCTTCTTCTTGCCGAGGCTCAATTTCACCTCCTCGCCGGGGGCAAGCGTGACGACAAATCCGGCATCGGTCACCGCCGCGTCGCCCAGCCGCACCGCGCCTTCCGCGATCTTGCGCTTGGCCTCGCCGCCCGATGCCGCAAAGCCGATGGCGGTGAGGGCCGCGACCAGCCCAAGGCCATCTGCGGGCACATCGACGACGGGCAAATCGCCGCCCAGCGCTCCGCCGGCAAAAGTGGCGGCGGCGGTGGCCTCGGCGGCGCGGGCGGCTTCCCCGCCCCGGCACAGCGTGGTTACCGCATTGGCCA
>CAIWFP010000271.1 GCA_903911985.1 uncultured Sphingomonadales bacterium | reverse complement strand
GCGCGTGTTCCAGCGCGTCCACCGCTCCACCATCGTCAACCTCAACCTCGTGCGCGAGGTGAAGCCCCATACCAACGGCGAATGCTTCCTCGTGCTCGAATCCGGCGCGCAGGTGAAGGTGTCGCGGTCCTATCGCGAGGTGGTGGCAAGGTTTGTGCATTAAGGGGGCATTAGTGAGGGGTTAAGGTGGGAGGGGAGGCGTTTGATGTGCCGATTTGCCATTGCAAATCGGTTGGCCCCTCGCGCTCGCTTTCACTGTCGTTGTCGCGTTACGGGTTCGGCCCTAAGCTAGGTCTCGGCGCCGCAGGCTTTTGATGCCGCTTCGCGGGGGGGGCGCGACGCTTATGTGGTGCGCAACGATGACATTAATGGGAGCGCGAGGGACGAGTCCCTCGCATCTTCTCTTTCCCCGTCCTCAATTCCCCCCTAAATTCCCGCCCATGACAGACCTCACCATCCCCGGTTTCGACCTCGCCACCTTTATCCACGCCACCCTTGCCGAGGATCTGGGGGAAGGCCTGCCCGGTGGCGGGCGCGATGTCACCAGCGAGAGCGTTATCCCCGCCGATGCCCGTTTTGCCGGGGTGATGGATAGCCGTGACGCGATCACGCTGGCGGGCCTGCCGATTGCCGCCGCCTTCTTCCGTCATCTCGACCCCAGTGTTGAGATCGAGATGCTGGCGCAAGACGGCGACCGCATCGCGCCGGGCACACCATTGATGCGGGTGGTGGGCAATGCCCGCGCCCTGCTCACCGCCGAGCGCAGCGCGCTCAACACCGTGCAGCACCTCTCGGGTATCGCGACCATGACGCGGGCCTATGTCGATGCGATGGCAGGCCACGCGATCCTGCTCGACACGCGCAAGACCATCCCCGGCCTGCGATTTCTCGAAAAATACGCCACGCGCATGGGTGGGGCGCAGAACCACCGCATGGGCCTGTGGGATGCCGCGATGATCAAGGACAACCATGTCGCGGTCGCCGGTGGCGTCGGACCGGCGGTAGCGCGGGCCAAGGCGGCGGGCGTTACCAGCATCATCTGCGAGGTGGACCGGCTGGACCAGATCGAACCCGCGCTGGTGGCCGGGGCCACGCATCTGCTGCTGGACAACATGGGGCCTGACGCTCTGCGCGAGGCGGTGGCGCTGGTTGCCGGGCGGGCGCCTTGCGAGGCCAGCGGTGGCGTGCGGCTGGATACCATCGGCGCTATTGCCGCCTCGGGGGTTACCTATGTGTCCGTGGGGCGGCTGACACAGAGCGCGCCTGCGGCGGATATCGGGCTGGATTTCGCGGTTTTGTGATTCGCCCGGGGTTTTAGGGGGGTGAAGAGATAGATGCGAGGGGGACGTTTGATGTGCCGATTTACCTGCGTAAATCGGTTGGCACTCGCGCTCCCATTACCTGTCCTGCCCAGCGCATCCCTTCAGGCCATGCGCCCTGCCGCGAAGCGGCTTTAAGTGCCTGCGGCGCTGCGGCCTTGCGCCAAGTTTGAACCGACACGCAACGCCGACAGTTCCGGGAGCGCGAGGGTGTTACACCCTCGCATCTATCCCCTTCATCGCCTTGCCTTAAAAAACCCGCGCAACAACTCCGCCGCCTCGGCTTCGCCCATGCCGGAATAGACCTCGGGCCGGTGG
>CAIWFP010000270.1 GCA_903911985.1 uncultured Sphingomonadales bacterium | reverse complement strand
CAGCAGCGGCGCGGTATAACCATCATAGATGCGCCATGCCGCGCCGGTGCCACCCTGATTATCGATGGCGCTGGTGTTGTTGAAGTTGCTCCATGCGCCAAGGTTGGTGATGTAGTTGGCCGCGCCCGTCTGGCCGGGGTCGGAAGTGACCGCGCCAAGGTTGGTCGTGGTGCCAAAATCCGCGCCAATGCCAGCCGATTGGCCGCTGGCGTAGCTGTCCCAATAGGAGTCCGTCACCGCGCCGCCATTGGCGCCCACCAGCCCTGCGGCATTGCCATTGCCGAAGCCGTTGATGAAGCCGGTGGCATAGGTGTCGGTGATGGTGCCAGAGGTGTCGTTGTAACCGACGAGGCCACCGACATTGCTCGTCAGAGAAGCGTCGATCTCGCCCGTGGCATAGGCGTTGGAAATGGCGCCAGCGTTATAGCCAACGAGGCCACCGATCGAGCCGGGATTGACCCCGGTGGCCGTGACCGTGCCGGTGGCATAGGCAGTGTCGACAGAACCCGTGTTGAGCCCGACCAGCCCACCCACTGCGGCGTTGCCCGAGACAGCGCCCGTGGCATAGGCGGTGGTGATGGTGCCGCCGGTGTTAAGGCCGATCAGCCCGCCCACATCGGCGTTGCCGGTCACAGTGCCAACAGCATCGGCGATATTTATCGTGCCCGTGTTGAGACCCACCAGCCCGCCGACAGCATCGTTGCCGGTAACGGTGGCAAGGCTTTCGGCATTGTTGATTCCGGTGAGGTGATTGTCACCCACGAGGCCGCCAACAAAGGTATCGCCGGATACGGTACCGCTGGAATAGCTGTTGGTGATATTGGCCGAAGTGGTGAGGCCCGCCAGTGCGCCGACGAAAGACGACCCGGTGACATTGGCGTTTGTCAGGCCAACATTGTTGATGAGACCACCCGCACCAATGCTACCGAACAGGCCGACATAATTGGCGGAAGGCCGATCAATCACGAGGCCGTCGATCTGGTTCCCCTGCCCTTGCAGGCTGCCCGTGAAGCCAGTGCCGCTGTTCAGCACGGTACCAAAACCATCGGTGCCGATGGACACAAAACCCGCCCCGGCGTTCCAGTTCACCGTACCCGAGGCATCAATACCATTGGCCAGCACGAAGTTGTCGTTCAACAGGCTTTCCGAACCCATGCCCTGCAGGCCATAGGCGTCGACGATCTGATAGGCATTGCCCACCGAGCCATCGCCGCCGGTCACGCGCAGGAAGCTGGCGTTGACGGGGTCAAAGCTGAAATCGGTGGCGCTGAAATTCGGCAAGGCGCCGTTCTGCGCCCAGTTACCGTTGGTGAGGCGGAAGGTGCCCACCGACAGGTCGGCCGTGTCGGAGATGGCGTTGCCAGAGGTCAGCGTCAGCCCGCCATTGGCGGCGGTGATCTGCGCGGTGATGTTGATGTCGTGATAGGCGTTCAACGTCAGCGTGTTGGAGCTGTTCCAGGCAAGGTCGCTGGCAATATTGATATCGCCCGCGCCGACGCTGGTATTTCCGGCGATGGCGGAGAAGGAGCCGTCGACATAGGTGTCGAGCTCGACATTGGTGGTGGCCAGGGCCGCGTCGATGGTGGCTGCGGCGGCGGCGTCGATGGTCAGGTCGGTCGGGTCAACCAGCCAGGTGCCGGTCTTGCCATGGGCCGAAGAGGTGTTGATGCGGGGGTTGGCAAAAGCCACCTGATTGCCCGAGGTCTCGATCAACCCGCCATCGCCGACAGCGCCGGTGGCCTGCGCCGAAAGGCTGCCCGCCACGGTCGTGGTGTTGCCCAGAACCTTGATATTGCCGGCATTGCCGGTGGCGCTGTCGACATTGATCGTGCCGCCAAGGTAGATATTGCCGCTGCTGCCACTGGCGCTTTGCGCGTTCACGCTGGCCGGCAGGTTCACGACATTGCGCACCGCCGCGTTGGCCTGCGCGCCGGAGATCAGCGCCGTGGTGCCAAGCGGCGAAACTGTTGCCCCCTTCGGCAGGGCCACCTGTAGAAAGCCGCCGCCGTTCACATCCAGCGTCGCCGTGGTGCCCGCACCCACCACCACCTGGCCCGCGGGCGCGAGGATGGTGCCGGTGTTCGAAATATTCCCGCCCAGCAGGCCAACATAGCCGCCGGTCTGGGTGATGATATGGCCATCGTTGCTGACAGCGCCCGAGGTGCCGGTGAAATTGCCCTTGCCCGCGAGGAAATCGCTGTCAGCAATGTCCATGGTGGAAGCAACGAAGCCGCGCCCGACATTGACCACGCCCGTCTTGGTGATGGCAATGCCGTTGGGGTTGATGAGAAACACGCTGCCGGTGGCATCAATTTCGCCGGCGATGCTGGAGGTGGTGGAGCCGGTCACGCGGTTCAGCGTGGCGCTGTTGGCATTGGGCTGGGCGAAGACCACAGTGTCGCCCGCGCCGACGTTGAAGCTCGACCAGTTGATCACCGCCTTCGCGCTGGTCTGGGTGATGGTGACGTTGGTGCCGGATCCGGCGCTGATGCTGGCGCTGCCCGCCACCACATTGCCGCCAACCGGCAGGGCGGGCGCCGACGCGTAAACCGGCGCGGCAGAGGCGACAAGAAGCGCAAGCGCGCTGGCGGATTGACTCAGTCTGAGGCTCGCATAACGCATGATACCAATTCCCCGTTTAGAACTTGATGCTGAGAGAGGCGGACACCCGGGTGGGGTCGCCATTGAGTGTGTTGACGTGGCCGTGGCTGACTTCCGCCGTGGCAAAACTGGTGAGGTGAGAATGGGCCGGGCTCAGCAGGACGCGAACGCCCGCTCCTGCCGCCCAACTCTCGACATTGGCCGCCTCAAGCGCGGTGGCGTCGTAGACATGCCCCCAGCCCAGCGCGCCGAAGACATAAGGCGTGACCAGCGGGTGAAGACGCACCGCTGGCGCAAATGTGCGGGCCAGCTCAACCCGCTCGGACAGGCCGCTGTCGATGTTGATCGAGCCTTGCGAGAAGGCGGAGATGCCGTCATTGCCATCGAGCGATATCTGCGCCGAAGATGGCAGGGCGCCGGTAAAGCTGGCCTGCGCGTGGGTAACGCTGGTGATGTTGACGCCGTGGGCGAGCTGATCGTCGAGCTGGACCCGGGCGGTAAACTTGCGGAAATCCGGGCGTGAACCCACCCGCGAAAGCGGGATGGGACTGGCGTTCGCCTCTGCCTGCCCCCGCGCGCCAAACCCGGAGAGGCCAAGGGCGAGCTGCCCGTCGCCGCTGAGACCGATGGTATTTGACAAAGCCCGGCTATAGGTCGCGCCAAGGTTGACCACCCGCAGCCTGTCGCGGTTGATGAAAATGCCGAAATCCTTGGCTGCCTGGGTCTCGACAATAAGGTCCAGCCCCGTGTTCAGCGTCAGGTTCTGCCGCCGCGAACGGATCAGCGGATAGGTCGCCCGCACCGAGAATTTCTCGTAAAAGCCGGTGATCGTTGCCGTGAAGGGGCCGCCGCGCGGGGTGGTATCCACCCGGATGAACTCGGGGTTCAGCGTCAGACCACTATGGCCGATCGGGATGATTTCGCCCGCGCCCACCAGACGGCGACGGCTGTCGGCGGAAAACAGATGGCCCAGATCCGGCCCGAAGCTGGTCTGGAAATAGGTCTGTTCACCAAGGCCCAGCACCGAATTGAGCGCAACCTGTGCCGAAAAGCTCTCGAACTGATAGGCCGAGCCAAGATCGTTTTCGGCCATCATCGAGCCGGACAGGGGCCGATATTCCGCCTCCAGCACCAGTGTCGCCGCGCCAACCGCTGTCCCGCGCAGCAAGGTGGAGCGCAGCGCCACGCCCGGCACATCGCCCGCCAGCAGCACGCGCCGCTCGATCTGCGCCATGGTCAGGCCGTGCTGGCCAACCAGCGGCGCCACACGGCGGCGCACCGCCTCGCGCACGGGTTTGGGCAGGTGGCTGACGTCCACGCTCTCGATAAAGCCATCGACGATGAGGAAACGCGCGGTGCCGCCATCGACCAGCCGCTGCGGCGGCAGGGTGACGCGCGTCAGCACATGGCCCGCACGCGCAAAGGCCGCCTCGATGCGGGCGGCGGCGTCATAAAGGTCGGAGACCTTGACCGGATGGTTGGGCAAGCCGTTTGTGGCCACCGCTATCGCCTTGGCAATGTCGGCGGCAAAGGGGGGTGTCCCACCTTCCACACTCACCCGCGCGAGAGTGACATTAAGCTGATCGGCTCCCGCAGGGGCCTGGGCGGAAATGGTTTCCGGCAGCGTAATAGAGCCATCCACGCCCGGCTTCAGCGGGGCGATGCTTTGTGGCGCGACGCGGCTGGCCGAGGGGCCGGCACCGGACGGAGCCGCATGGGCTACTTCCGCCGACAGAATGGCGGCGATTTCACCAAAACCAATAACAGTAATGGTGAGCAAGAATCGCACGAATCCAATGCGACGCCTCTCCCGAATACGGGATGCGCATTCCGAATAGGAGCGCATATTGGCGAAACGCATGAACATCTACTTTGTATCCATCCTGTCGATTATTTGGATCGCGGGGTGAT
>CAIWFP010000269.1 GCA_903911985.1 uncultured Sphingomonadales bacterium | reverse complement strand
TATAGGTGCCGATGATCGAGGTGATGATGCACACGCCGCCGACGATCAGCGGCAGAGACATCAGCCGCAGCACCTCATTCGCCGAGCCGGTCGCGAAATGCGCGATCGAGATCATCGTGACGCCGAGCGTGACGACAGCGGTCTCGAACAGATCGGCGGCCATGCCGGCGCAGTCGCCGACATTGTCGCCCACGTTGTCGGCGATAACGGCGGGGTTGCGTGGGTCATCCTCGGGGATGCCCGCCTCAACCTTGCCGACGAGGTCGGCGCCGACGTCGGCGGCCTTGGTGAAGATGCCACCGCCCAGACGTGCGAAGATCGAGATCAGCGAGGCGCCGAAGGCGAGGGCTGTCAGCGCCTGCACCACGGTGCGGTCATGGCCGCCCACGGTGTAGTGCGCGACGTTGATCAGGTAGTAATAGAACACGGCGATGGCGAGCAGCGCGAGGCCAGCCACCAGCATGCCGGTGATGGCGCCGGCGCGGAAGGCCAGCGTCAGGCCCTGTTGCAGCCCGGTCTGTGCGGCAGCGGCGGTGCGCACATTGGCCCGCACCGACACATTCATGCCGATGAAGCCGGTGGCGCCCGAAAGCACCGCGCCCAGCACAAAGCCGATGGCCGAAATCTGCCCCAGCGTGAAGAAAATGATCGCGGCAACCGCCACACCCACCATCGAAATGGCGGAGTATTGGCGCTTCAGATAGGCTTGGGCGCCTTCCTGAATAGCCGCGGCGATTTCCTGCATTTTCGCGTTGCCGGCAGGCGCCCCAAGCACCTGACGGCTGGTGAAGATGCCGTAAACTACGGCAAGCAGCCCCAATCCAATTGCAATCGTGACGAGATTCACGTGAGCATCCCCTCTCTATAATACCCGATGGTCGGGTGAAGATTTCCCGCTTCCCGGATCCACTCCGCATGACGCGATAGTGCCCCGGGTTTGTTGTGGTGGCTTGGGTATAGGGAGCAAAAACGGCTTCGCAAGCCCAAAATCCGTGGCTTTGCGGGGGGTGTTGCCGGTTTGGCGGATTTGGCCCCGGGGCTAGTGCCGGTAACCGAGAGGCGTGGCTTGCGGTGGTGGCGCGCCGTCGAGCAGCAGCGGGGCGGGCCCGGAGGGGCGAACCGTGCCGATCCGGTGGGCCGGTATGGGCGGCTCGGCGCTGGCGGGCAGGGTGAACAGCAGCTGGTAATCGTCGCCCCAGCGCAGGGCCTCGGCGCGGCGTGTTTCGGGCGTGGCGATGGGCACGGCGGCGCTGTCTATCGCCAGGCACACGCCGCTGGCCTGAGCCATGCGGGTGGCATCCAGCAGCAACCCATCGGACACATCCATCATCGCCGTGACCAGCGGCGCCAGCGCCTGCCCCTCGGCCAGCAGGGCGCGCGGGCGGCGATAGGCCTCGCTGAGCGTGGAATCCGCGCCAGCTTGCAAAGCCTCAAGCCCCAGCATGGCGGCGCCCAGCGGGCCGGTGAGCCAGAGGCCATCACCCACCCGTGCCCCCGCGCGCGAGGGCACCGGCGTATAGGTCGCCCGGCCGATGGCGGTGAGGCCATGGGTGGGCGGCGCCTTGGTGGCAATGGTGTCCCCGCCCAGCAGGGGGGCGCGGTAGTGGGTCAGAGCCTCCTCCAGCCCGACGAGGAAGCGGGCATCCGTTTCCTCCGTTCCCAGCGTGAAGCCCAGCAGCACGCCCACAGGCTCGGCGCCCTTGGCGGCCAGATCGGAAATGTTGGTCGCGACCAGCCGCCAGGCGACATCGGCGGGGTCCTGTCCGGGGAGGAAATGGACGCCCTCGGCAATGCTGTCGTGGGTGAGGACCAGCGTTTCGCCGCCCACTTCCAGCACCGCGCAATCATCGTTCAGCCCCCGGGCGCCCTTGTGTGTCGCCAGATTGCGCAAGCTAGCGATGAAGGTCAGCTCATCGCCCATCCGTTTGCCTAGCCCCTTGTCGCCTTGGCCACGGCATCCAGCACGCCATTGACGAATTTGGCCTCGCGCGGTTCGAAAAAGGCGTGGGCGACATCGACATATTCGCTGATCGCGGTGGCGGTGGGCACATCGGCGCGGGCGATGATTTCATAGATCCCGCAGCGCAGGATCTGCAGCATGGTCTTGTCCAGCCGTTCGAGCCGCCAGCCCTCGGCCAGCTTGTCCGACAGCAGGCCGTCGATCTCGTCGCGGCGGGCCAGCGTGCCCTTCACCAGATCGTCGAAAAAGGCGGTCTCGGCCTCGGCGAATTGCAGCCCCTCGATCTCGGCGCCAAGGCGGTGGCGGTGAAACTCGTCGAGCAGGGTAGGCAGGCGGGTGCCTTCCATGTCGAACTGATAGAGCGCCTGCACAGCGGCCAGCCGCGCGGCGGGGCGGGCCTGTGACTTGGTACCCTTGGGAGTTGGCGTCGTCATTTTGCAAGCCTTACTGAAACGGAGCGGCCATGGGCGGGAAGCCCTTCGGCATCGGCCAGCGCCACGGCGGCGGGGCCGATGGCGGCAAGCGCGGCGGCATCGAGCTGGATGAAACTGGTGCGCTTCATGAAATCGAGCACCGACAGGCCAGAGGCAAAGCGGGCCCGGCGGCCGGTGGGGAGCACATGGTTGGGGCCGGCGACATAATCGCCCACGGCCTCTGGCGTGTGTCGGCCAAGGAAGATGGAGCCGGCGTGGCGGATTTGCGCGAACAGCACCTGCGGATCTTGTGTGGCGATCTCCACATGCTCGGCGGCAAGGGCATTGGCCAGCGCGGGGGCCTCGTCGAGGCTGGCCACGGTGATGATCGTGCCGAAACGGTCCCAGCTTTCGCGGGCGACGGGGGCGGTGGCGAGCGTCGCCAGTTCGACCTCAACCGCCGCAGCCACGGCATCGGCAAAGGTGCCATCGTCGGTGATGAGGATGGATTGCGCGACGGGATCATGCTCGGCCTGGCTCAGCAGGTCGGCGGCGATCCATGTGGGATTGTTCTGTCCGTCGGCGATCACCAGAATTTCGGAGGGGCCCGCCACCATGTCGATGCCGACGACGCCGAACAGCTGGCGCTTGGCCTCGGCGACCCAGGC
>CAIWFP010000268.1 GCA_903911985.1 uncultured Sphingomonadales bacterium | reverse complement strand
GCCCCGGTGATGAAGTACTTGCGCCCGTTGATGACCCAGTGGTTGCCGTCCATCCTCGCGGTGGTCTGCATCATCGAGGGGTCGGAACCCGCACCGCCGTCCTCGGCCGGTTCGGTCATGAAGAAGGCCGAGCGGGCTTCCCCCGAGACCAGCTGATTCAGGAAGCGCTCCTTGAGTTCCGGGCTGCCCACCTTGCCGATGAGGTACATGTTGCCCTCGTCCGGCGCCATGGTGTTCACCGCTACCGGCCCTAGCGGCGACAGGCCGGAGGCCTTGAGCACAATCGCCGTCTCGCGCTGCGAGAGGTGCCGGCCATCGGCGAGAATGTGGGGCGTCATCACGCCGGCGGCGCGGGCTTTCGCGCGCAGTTCCTGCACCAGATCCTCATCGGGGCCGTTGCCACCGTTGCGGGGATCCTTCTCATAGGGCGCGACGACATCGCGCACGAAAGCCTCAACCTTATCCGCAATGGCCTGTGCCGCCTCAATGCCGATGCCGCTCATAATCTGTCCTTCCTGTGTGCGGGCCCCGATCCGCGCTCTCGATTTGCGCCGGGGGCCGCCATAATGGTTGTAGGTGCCAAAGGGGCACGCGTTCGTCTACAGCGTACTCACGAGAAGGCCGGCGCCAGCGCGGTCACGCGGATGCCAATTTGCCTCGTTTTTATTTGCCACTGGGCCTGTTTCGCTTCATCCTGCCATATTATGGAACAAGGTTGTAGAACAATCAATACGGGGCTTCAGGCATGAATTCGCCAGCCGGGCCGACTGCCGAGCCGACTGCCGCGCGCAGGGTCTCTCGCGGCATTATGGAGGATCTGGAGCACCATCGGCTGGTCACCGGCCAGCGGCTGGTGGAGACGGAGCTGGCCCTGCGCTTTGCCGTGGGCCGCAATGCCGTGCGCGAGGCGATGCAATTGCTGGCCGCGCGCGGCGTTATCGAGCTGCAGCCCAACCGCTCCAGCATCATCCGCCAACTGGACGAGCGGCAGACCCGTGAGGTGCTGGATGTGGCCGAGGCGCTGACCGCCTTTGCCGCCCGCGAGGCCGCGCGCAATTTCGCGCATGGTGCCCAAGCCGCCTCGCTCACCGTGGCGATGGAGCAGCTGGCCGATCCCAAGCTGCGCGATGACCCCGCCCTGTTCAGCGCGGCCCGGCGCAGGTTTTATCGCGCCCTGCTGGAGGTGGCGGGCAACCGCGAGCTGAACCGGCTGTTCCCGGCCATCGGCATGCACATCATCTATTCGCAATACCAGTCGCCAAAGCTGCGCGATCTGCGGCTGGCCGACTACTCGGCCATGTATGAGGCGATAGCGGCGGGCGACGAGACCGGCGCGGAAGCGGCGGCACGGGATCATGTGGAAAAAGTGCGCGCCGCCGTGCGCAACCTCACGCCGACGCGGGCCCCGAGCTGAGGCGCCGAGTCAATATGGCAGGCACGATGTCTTGCTACACCCCACGCCCAGCGCGATCCACCGCGGCCAAACGCGCCAGCACCCAGCGCGCCCGGGCCCGCACCGGCTCGTCGATCATCGCCCCATCGAGGGCAACCGCGCCATCGCCACTGGCCAGCACCCGCCGCGCCCAGTCGGCCTCCTCGTCGAGCGGGCGGAAGCCGCCGAGAATAGGCGCCACCTGCTGAGGGTGAATCGCCAGCTTGCCGCCAAAGCCCAGCATGCGCGCATAGCGGGCGTCGCCGGCCGCCGCCGCGTCATCGCGAAAGTTCGCGGTCACACCATCAAGCGGAGCCGCCAGCCCGGCCAGCCGCGAGGCCAGCACCAGCTCGCACCGGGCGGAGGCCAGAGCCTCGCGCTCATGCCCGCAGCCCAGATCGGCGGCGAAGTCGATCGATCCAAAGGCCAGCCGCGCCACCCCGTGCGCCGCCGCGATCTGCCGCGCCCCGGCAAGGCCCCGCGCCGTCTCGATCAGGGCGACAACCGGGTGAAGCAGGGCGACGCGGGCGATATCGGCCAGAACCTCGGCCTTGGGCAGAACGATGCCCGCAAGGGGCCCGGTAATGGACAGGTCGCGCAGGGCCGCCAGGTCGCCCTCGTGCCATGGTGTGCCGGCAGCATTGATCCGCACCAGCACCGGCACGCCATCGGGCAGCGACCGCAAAGCGGCGCGGGCGGCCTCCTTGGCATCAACCGGCACCGCATCCTCAAGGTCGAGAATGATCGCGTCAGCCCCGCTTGCGGCGGCCTTGGCAAAGCGTTCGGGGCGGTGCGCGGGCACGAACAGCGGCGCGATGATCCCGCCCAGCCCACCTTCGGCCTGCCCGTTCACAGCCACTTGGCCACGGCACGCATGGCATAGGGCCCTTGCGGCCGCGCCGTCCACAAATCCAGACGATCGCCTTGCACCGCCCCCGCGTGGAGCATCAGCGGATCTTGCACGAAGAGGGGCGAGGCGGCGCGAAATTCGAATTCGTCTGGCGGACGACCGTCACGACAGCGCGCCGCCAGATGGAGCAGCAGCGTCGCCTGCAACGGCCCATGCACCACCAGCCCCGGGTAACCCTCCTCCTGCATCGCGTAGGGCAGATCATAGTGAATGCGGTGGGCGTTGAAGGTGAGCGCCGAATAGCGAAACAACAGCGGCGGCGTGGCATCGCGCACCTCAACTGTTTCGCCCGCTTCCGCCGCAGGTCCGGGGGCAGCAGCGACGGGCTGGGCGGCAGGCGCCACGTCGGCCGCGCGATAAACCAGCGACTGCCGCTCCGCGATAACCACCCGCGCACCGACCGAAATCTCATGCTCGACCGTCACGAAGCACAGGGTCCCGCTGCGCCCTTCCTTGGCGGTCACATCGCTGATGCGCGAGCGCCGCCGCACTTCATCGCCCACCCGCAAATCGCCGGTAAAGCGCAACTCGCTGGCCGCCCACATCCGTCGGGGCAGCGGCACCGGAGGCAGGAACCCGCCGGTGCGCGGATGGCCGTCGTTGCCCAGCCCGGCGGTGGGCACCGCCGGCTGGCACAGGCAGAAATGGATCAGTCGCGGCGCCACCTCGCCCTCGGCCGCCGGAACACCGGGCAGATCCAGCGCCGCATGAAACCGCTCGGCCAGAGCGGGCGTCAACATGTCCCCGGCGATCTCCTCGCGGCCAATCCACGCGCGTAGGCGCGTCAGGTCCAGAACCGGGCTCATCTCAATCCGTTCCCCGACCTGAATTCATGGAAACATTTCCTCCAACGCGGCCTACTGCTTCCTGGTCGTTCGGGAAGCTTCGTGCCATGGCCCTGCTTCGCCCATCGCACCCAAGCGCGTCAAGGTGCGGGTGGGCGCGCGGCGCCGCTCTAGCCTTCCGGTGCAGTGGCATGAGGCGCGAAACGGATATGCCATCCCGCAGAAGGTAGGCGATTGCCCCTATAGCACCGTCACTCTATTGTTATACCCCTGATTCTACAACATAATCTCCCGATGACATGCCACACCCGATGGGTGCTGGGTATTGCTAAATATAATAATTAAGGGGAGCGGACATGGGGATGCTGCACAATTTGTTTGCGCGGAGCGCGGGCATCTCCGCTTCGGTGGAGCCAATCGGGCGTGAATGGCACCACCCGAAGGGCGGGGAGGAAGCGCCCGGTGGCCACGGCACCGAAGATTCCGCCGCCTTCGAATTTCTCGCGAAATCGCAACAATCGGTCGATCATTACATGTGGTCGGTCAGTCAGGGTCTGGCGACAGTGCAACAACTGTCCGATCAGATGCGTTCGCTAAAGGGCGAAATGGCCTCGACCTTTGACGAACACCGCCGACTTGCCGCGGCCAACGTCGCTTTGCGCCAGGGGCTCGATCACGCGCAGGGCAAACTCTCCGAGAAAACCGCCGAGAACGAGGATCTCCATCGCGAAATCGTCGCCAGTCGCTCAAAGCTGAAGGAAACAGCCGAGGCGCTTGAAAAGGCGCGGGCGGAACTGGAGGCGATCGAACACCGCCATCATCTGCTCGGCATCTCCAAGAAGGAGGTCGACGAGTTACTGTCGCGCACGTCCAGCCAATTGGCCATCGCGCAGGACGAAGCCGAAGGGCTGCGGCTGGAATGCGGCGCCCTCAAGCTGCGGGTTGAGGCTGACAGCAACCGGATCGCCGAATTGTCGGCCAGCTATAACGAAGCGCATGAGAAGTCTGTCCTGCTGGCCAAGCGCTGTGAAACCAACGAGGCATCGCTACAGCTCAAGGGCGAAGAAATCACCGAATTGAAACAATCGGCCGAGTCCCTGTCTCACGAGAACAGCCGCGTTCTGCAATTCGCCAACCAGAAGGGGCTGGAGGCCGATCAGACCCGCAGCGAAATGTCCAAGCTGTTTGAAAAATACCAGAGCGATACAAAGGCCAAGGAAGCGGACCTCAACCTTGTGCGCTTTGAGGCCGACAGCCTTCGGTCAAGCGTCAGGATGCTCGAGCAGATCAATTCCGACCTGAAGATCGAGAATGAAAAGGTGATGACCGACGTCCGCCACCTGCAGGAGGCGACCACGCAGTTCGAGGTGACGGTCGCCCGACTCGAGGGCAAGCTGGCCCGGACCGGCGGCAATCTCGATGCCACACTCGCGGCAAAGTCGCAGATCGAACAATCGCGCGAAGCCATGGCCGCCCGGCTGGATGCGACCACGCAAGCACTGCGCGGGCGCGAGGTTGACGTCAAGCGGCTGGAAAACGAGGTCGCCGCGCAAGCCTCGCAAATCGAGGAGCAGAGCGCCCTCTATCACGATACGCTGGAGGCGCTTAACGCCCGCGTGTTCGAGCTGGAGAAAGAGCTGGCCTCGCAGCTTAACGAGGTGCGGTTCTACGCCACTCAGGCGGAAACGAACAAGAGGGCGGAGGCGCGCTAGATTTTGCTCGCCCGTTGGGGGAGGGCGCCTATCCGGCCACCCCAGATCGGCCACGGCAGCCCGCAGCACACCCTGTTTTCCACATGGCCTTCGCAACTGCGGGATGAACGGTTCATCCGCCACGTTGAGTTGATGGGCGCTGACCTAGGCGAATCCCCCCATGCTGTTAGGAACAACGGCATGCTTCGCTCCGCCCTCGCCGCCATCCTTGCCCTGTTCTCGCTGCTGGCCCTGCCGGCCCCGGCGCAGGCACATCTGCAGTGCGTTGCCTATGCCCGCTCGGTTTCGGCGGTGCAGCTCTCCGGCAATGCCCGCAGCTGGTGGGACAATGCCGAGGGCCGCTATGATCGCGGGCAACAGCCGGTGACCGGTGCCGTGCTGGCCTTTGGCGCTTCGCACGCCATGCCGATGGGTCATGTCGCGGTGGTCGCCAAGGTCATCGACGCCCGGCACATTCTCCTCAACCATGCCAACTGGTCGCGCCCCGGCATGGTGGAACACGAGGCTCTGGCCGTTGATGTGTCCGATGCGGGCGACTGGAGCCAGGTGCGCGTGTGGTATGCGCCGACCAAATCGCTCGGTCAGCGTCAGGCTTCTGCCCACGGTTTCATCTACCCCGCCCACACCGAAGTGGCGAACAACACGGCCGCCCCCAAGGCGAGCGCCTAAGCAACGCCGATGAGCAAGGGCCATTGGCGCCCTGCTCGCCATCGCGCGGTCTGAACACCCCAAGCGAAACACCGCGGCTTCCGCTCAGTGCACGGCTCCTCAGTGCCGTCGATTTTGAGTCTTGCGCGGCGCTAACTACTCATAAAGAACTATGCGCCAACTACTCTGTGTGACGCAATCACATGGTAGCGTTCAATTGCAGCCCGGTTGGGTGGCAAAGCGCAGATCTTTAGGGGAAGTTGAAATGACGCGATACTCAAGGAAGACTCGCATCCGTCCGTTGATGCTCGGTTTGGGCGCAATGGGTCTTCTGAGCGCGATGACGGCTCAGGCCGAAGGGGTCCGCCAATCGCCCATCGATATCCCGGCTGGCAAGGTGGCAAGGGCGGTCAAGGCCAGCCCGATCTCGGCCAATTTCGCCAGTGATGCCGCGCTCTATGTGCTCAACACCTATAATGCCGCTGGGGCCGTGAAGCAGGAATGGGCCACGCTGAAGGCGAATGTGCCTGCAGGCTCGTTCGTCACTGTGGGGGGCGTGAAGTACAATCTACTGCAGTTCCATTTCCACACCCCTTCCGAGCAT
>CAIWFP010000267.1 GCA_903911985.1 uncultured Sphingomonadales bacterium | reverse complement strand
TGGCCGATGGCACCTGTCTCGGCGCTTCGGCGGTGGTGCTCTGCACCGGCACATTTCTCGGCGGACAATTGTTTCGGGGGGAGGAGCGGCTGACCGGTGGCCGTATCGGCGAGGCCTCGGCGCAAAGACTGGCGGCGCAATTGCGCGAGGCCGATCTTCCCATGGCGCGTCTCAAGACGGGTACGCCCCCCCGGCTGGATGGGCGAACGATAGATTGGGCGCGGTTGGAGGAACAGGCCTCGGACAGCCAGATGTGGTGCATGTCGGCGATGGGAACCACCCGCCCGAACCCGCAATTATTCTGTGCGATCACCCGTACCAACCCCGCCGCGCATGATGTCATTCGGCAGAACCTGCATCGCTCGCCACTGTTTTCCGGTGCGATTGGAGCGCGGGGGCCGCGCTATTGCCCTTCGATCGAGGACAAGATCCACCGCTTTGCCGACCGGGATAGCCACCAGATATTTCTTGAGCCCGAGGGGTTGGACACGCCTTTGGTCTATCCCAATGGCATCTCCACGTCGCTGCCGGCGGATGTGCAGCTGGCCATGCTGCGCACTATGGAGGGGCTTGAGGCGGTGGAAATTGTCGTGCCGGGTTATGCGGTGGAATATGACCACATCGACCCGCGTGCCCTGCGCCACAATCTGGAGCTTCGCGCCATTCCCGGGCTGTACTGTGCCGGGCAAATCAACGGCACCACCGGTTATGAGGAGGCCGCCGCGCAGGGGTTGATGGCGGGGATGCATGCCGCAGCCGCCGTGCTGGGCCGCGCTCCCGCCGCGCTGGACAGGGCGAACAGCTATATGGCGGTTATGGTGGACGACCTGACCTTGCATGGTGTTTCCGAGCCCTACCGCATGCTCACGGCCCGGGCGGAATATCGTCTGCGGCTGCGGGCCAATAATGCCTCCAC
The DNA here is from genome assembly GCA_903911985.1 of uncultured Sphingomonadales bacterium. Classification (GTDB taxonomy): domain Bacteria; phylum Pseudomonadota; class Alphaproteobacteria; order Sphingomonadales; family Sphingomonadaceae; genus Novosphingobium. The sequence goes on along the minus strand of CAIWFP010000267.1, from coordinate 5,105 downwards.
ACGCCTTACGCCGCTGGCGATCGGGGCGGGCTGTGTCGGGGGCGCGAGGCAGGCGTGGTTTGCCCGGCGTAGCGACGATCGCGCGGCGCTGGAGGGAGAATTGGCCAACGAGGTGGGGGCCGGCGAACTCATCGCGGCGGGGCTTGATGTTAAGGTGAGCCAGGGGCGCCAGACCCTGCGGGAGTGGCTGCGCTTTGATGGCATCGATCTCGCGAGCCTTTCGCCGTGGATTGCGCCCCATGCGCTGGCGGATCGGGAACTGGCCGAAGAGGTCGCAGAGGATGCCGCCTATGCGCCATATTTGGCCCGGCAGGAGCGAGAGTTGGTGGAGTTGCGCGCGGCGGAGACTCTGCGTCTCTCGGATGATTTCCCCTATTCGGCCATCGCTGGGCTCTCCAGCGAGATGGTCGAGCGACTGGCGCGTGCCCGGCCCGGGACTCTCGCCGCCGCCGGAAGGGTGCCCGGGGTTACGCCTGCGGCGATGGCTGTGCTGCTGGTGCATGCGCGGCGGATAGGCCAGGGTGGCCCCAAATGAGCGGGGGCATGAGTGGCGACATGGGGGAGTATCCCATTCTTTCCAACGAGGCCGAATCGCGGGAATGGTTGGCCGGTTTTATTGCCGAATCGGGCGATCCCGATGGTGGCGCCATGGCGCGGCTGGAGCGGCTTGTGGCGATGCTGACCGAGGAAAATGCCCGCCAGAACCTCGTTTCGGCGGCGAGCCTCGGCGAAGTGTGGCGCAGGCATATTGTCGATAGTGCGCAGCTCCTGCGATTTGTTCCACGTGAAACATGTCAGGTCTGGCTCGATCTTGGCACTGGGGCAGGATTTCCCGGACTGGTGATCGCGGCGCTGCGCCCTGAAATGGAGGTGCTGATGGTCGAATCGCGTGCCCGGCGAATCGATTGGCTGGATCGCGTCTGCGAAGATCTGGGACTGGGCCAGGCGACGGTCATCGGACAGCGGCTGGAACTGATGGAAACGCGCAAGGTCGATGCCATCTCCGCAAGAGCCTTCGCCCCGCTTGGTCGATTATTGGCTTTATCCGCACGCTTCTCCACAGGGCGGACGATATGGCTGTTGCCCAAGGGGCGCTCGGCGGCCCAAGAGTTGGAGGCTCTCACACCAAGAGCACTTTCTGGGCGCCGCCACACTCTGCACGTCGAACAATCGTTGACGGATGCCGAGGCCGGCATACTAGTCGGGAACCTGAAATCCGCGCGGGAGTGAATTTTCATGATTCGGGTTGCCATTGCCAATCAGAAGGGCGGCGTCGGGAAAACCACCTCCGCCATCAATATTGCCACCGCCTTTGCGGCCTCGGGCTGGAAGACGCTGCTGATCGATCTGGATCCTCAGGGGAACGCCTCCACCGGCGTCGGAGTCGCCACCGCCGATCGCGAATTTTCGAGCTATGACTTGCTGATGGGGGAGGCGGTTTTGGCAGAATGCGCCGTTTCCACCCGCATCCGCAACCTTGACCTCCTGCCCGCAACAGTGGACCTCTCGGGCGCCGAGGTGGAGCTGGTCAGTGTTGCCGAGCGGGCCGAGCGGCTGCGTAGCGCGCTCAGCCATCCGGCTGCGGCCAGTGCCTATGATATCTGCTTTATCGACTGCCCGCCCTCGCTGGGGCTGCTGACGCTGAACGCGCTGACGGCGGCCGATTCGCTGTTCGTGCCGCTGCAGTGCGAGTTCTTCGCGCTGGAGGGCTTGAGCCAGCTGTTGCAGACGGTGGAGCGGGTGCAGCAGCGGTTCAATCCGCAGCTGGGTATTGTCGGCGTCGCGCTCACCATGTTCGACAAACGCAACCGTCTGACGGATCAGGTATCGGACGATGTTCGGGGCATCCTCGGCAAGCTGGTGTTCGACACGGTCATCCCCCGCAACGTCCGCCTGTCGGAGGCGCCCAGCCACGGCTTGCCCGCCCTTATCTATGACCAGTTTTGCACCGGCAGCCGCGCCTATATCGAGCTGGCCCGCGAGTTGATTGAACGCCTGCCCGAAAGAAGAATTGCCGCATGAGTCAAGAGACCAAGCCCGGATCCAGCCTGTCTGGTCCAAGCATCACCGCCGATATTGTGAATGCGGCGCCCCGCCGCAAGTCACCGGCGCTGGGGCGGGGGCTGGAGGCCCTGCTGGGCGAAAGCCGGCGCGAGGAACCGCTGGCTGGCGGCGCGCCCCGCGCAAGTGGTGGTGCTTCGCCAGGCACAGGCGTGCCTGTGGGCGGGCTGGCCCTGCTGGCGGTGGCCGATATCGAGCCGCACCCCGAGCAGCCGCGCCGTCATTTCGACGAGGCGGCGCTGGACGAGCTGGCCGCATCCATCGCCGCGCGGGGGGTGATTCAGCCGGTTCTCGTGCGGCCGCTGTCGGGTGGACGTTATCAGCTGGTTGCCGGTGAACGCCGCTGGCGTGCGGCGCAGCGGGCGCAATTGCACGAGATCCCCGCCTTGGTGCGCAACCTCACCGAGCGGGAGGTGATGGCGCTGGCGCTCATCGAAAACCTGCAGCGCGAGGACCTGAATCCGATTGAAGAGGCGCGGGCCTATCATCGCCTGGCCACCAGCGAGGGCATGACCCAGGCTGAGATTGCCCGCATGGTGGACAAGAGCCGCAGCCACGTCGCCAACCTCCAGCGTCTGCTCAGCCTGCCCGAGGACGTGATCCACATGGTGGAGCAGGGTGAGCTGTCGATGGGCCATGCCCGCGCGCTCATCGGGGCGGAAGGTGCCAGCGATCTGGCACGAAACGCGGTCGCCCGGCAGCTTTCCGTTCGCGAGGTCGAGCAGGCGGTGCGTCGCCAGACTCGCGGAAATGTCGAGGCGCCCAACCAGCGCCGCGCGCGCGAGGGCCGCGAGACCAGCGAGGACGCCGATATACTCGCCATGCAGCGCCATCTGGAGGAATTCCTCGGTCTGCCGGTGCGCATCGCCACCGATGAGGACCCGCGATCGGGCGCCGTGACGATTCGCTATGGCTCGCTGGATCAGCTGGACCTGATTTGCCAGCGGTTGACCGGTGGCGGGGTTTAAGCCGGATACAGCGTCTGATTGAGGGGATGGGCCCTGCGGCAAACCGGCCCCGCCTTGCTCACGCCAACCGGTTCGCGCGTTCTGCCAGTCGCTCCACGGCGGCATCATGGATGGCAGGGGCTGTCACCAGAACACCAAAGGCGCGCGGGTCGTGCTTGTTGTAGCCCAGCGCCTGACCAAAGGCATCGGTGACCGCCGCGCCGGCCTCGCGGGCAATGAGGGCGGCGGCACCGATATCCCACTCATAGCCCCAGCGCACCGTGGCCAGCAGGTCGGCCTCGCCCGCCGCCACCATGGCAATGCGCAGGGCGATGGAGTTAGGCTGGTCCACCATTACCAGATCGGCGTCCTCGGGACTCAGCAGCTTGGCTGGAACCCGCGCGCCGGGCAGGGCCTCGCGGCGGCTGGACACAAGCCGTTCGCCATTGCGCCAGCTGCCGCGCCCGGCCTCGCCATGCCAGAACTCGCCGCGTGCAGGGGCGCAGAGCATGCCCAGAAGCGGCCGCTGCGTGTTGATCAGCGCCACCGAGACCGCCCAGCCTGTCCGTCCGTGAATATAGTCGCGCGTGCCGTCTATCGGGTCCACCAGCCAGATCAGATCGCGTCGGCGCTGGATGGGATCGTCCACCGTTTCTTCCGACAACCAGCCAGCGGCGGGGAGCAGGGCGGTAAGTTCCGCCCGCAGAAATTCGTCCACCGCGAGATCTGCCGCGCTGACCGGGCTGCCGCCTTCCTTGTCCCACACATTGAGCGCGCCCCGGCCCGTTTTGCCCTCCTGGTTTTCCCCGGGCCAGCTGGCCATGGCGATATCGCCGGCTTCGCGGATAATGGCATGCAGGCGCTTGCGGTCGATCATGCATCAATTCCGTTTTGAAAGTGCCCGTCGGCTTCACTGGATGAACTACTCGCCCGGCGCTTGTTGCGACCTACTCGCAAATCGTGAGAACAAAATCTGCTTGCGCCCCTTTCTGCCACTTTTCAAGCCGGGGCGAAACGCCTATGCGGACGGCCAGACTGCCCCGGCGGGGCGCTAACCAAGGCTGAATCTTCCTATGAATATCCATGAATATCAGGGCAAGGAACTCCTCGCCAAGTTCGGCGTCGCCATCCCCGCAGGGATCGCCGCCTTCAGTGTGAGCGATGCTGTCAAAGCCGGCAAGGAACTGCCCGGCCCGCTCTGGGTGGTAAAGTCGCAGATCCATGCCGGTGGCCGTGGCAAGGGCAAGTTCAAGGAACTGCCCGCTGATGCCAAGGGCGGTGTGCGCCTTGCCAAGAGCCTCGACGAGGTGGAAGCCTTCGCCAAGGAAATGCTGGGCAACACGCTGGTCACCATCCAGACCGGCGAGGCCGGCAAGCAGGTGAACCGCCTCTATGTCACCGACGGCGTGGACATCGCCAAGGAATATTACCTCTCGATGCTGGTTGACCGCGCCACGGGCCGCATCGCCGTCATCGCCTCAACCGAGGGCGGGATGGACATCGAGGAGGTTGCGCATAGCACCCCCGAGAAGATCACCACGATCACCATCGATCCGGCGCAGGGCTTCCAGCCCCACCATGGCCGGGCTGTGGCCTTCGCGCTGAAGCTGAAGGGCGACCTCAACAAGCAGTGCCAGGTGCTGGTCAAGCAGGTTTATGACGCCTTCGTCGCGCTCGATGCCTCGATGCTCGAAATCAACCCGCTGGTGGAAGACAAGGCTGGCAAGCTGCTGGTGCTCGATACCAAGATGAGCTTCGATCCGAATGCTCTCTACCGCCACCCCGATGTTTTCGCCCTGCGCGACGAGACCGAGGAAGACCCCGCCGAGATCGAGGCCTCCAAGTATGACCTCGCCTACATCAAGCTCGATGGCGACATTGGCTGCATGGTGAACGGTGCTGGCCTTGCCATGGCGACGATGGACATCATCAAGCTGAACGGCATGTTCCCGGCCAACTTCCTTGACGTGGGCGGCGGCGCCACCACCGAAAAGGTGACGGCGGCGTTCAAGATCATCCTGTCGGATCCCGCGGTGAAGGGCATTCTGGTCAACATCTTCGGCGGCATCATGAAGTGCGATATCATCGCCGATGGTA
>CAIWFP010000266.1 GCA_903911985.1 uncultured Sphingomonadales bacterium | reverse complement strand
TAATCAGGCCGGAAAGACCGACGATGTCGACCTTCTCGGCCAGCGCCGTCTCGATGATTTTCGACCACGGCACCATCACGCCCAGGTCGATCACCTCATAGCCGTTGCACTGCAACACCACGCCAACGATGTTCTTGCCGATGTCATGCACATCGCCCTTCACCGTGGCCATGATGATGCGGCCCTTGGCCTTGGCGTTTTCCGCCCCGCCCGCCAGCTTCTCCGCCTCGATATAGGGAATGAGGTGAGCGACCGCCTTTTTCATCACCCGCGCCGATTTCACCACCTGCGGCAGGAACATCTGCCCCGAGCCGAACAGATCGCCCACCGTATTCATGCCGCCCATCAGCGGCCCCTCGATCACCTCGATGGGCCGCCCGCCGCGCGCCGCGATTTCGGCGCGGGCCTCCTCGGTATCCTCCACAACATAGGCGTCGATGCCCCGCACCAGCGCGTGTTCAAGGCGGCGCACCACATCATAGGACCGCCATTCCTCGGCAGCCTTTTCCTGCGCCTTGTTTGCCCCGCGATAGCTCTCGGCCAGCGTGATCAGGCGCTCGGTCGAGGTCTCCTCCCCTTCAACCGAAGGGCGGCGGTTGAGGATCACATCCTCGCAGGCCTCGCGCAGAACGGGGTCGATCTGGTCATAGATATCCAGCTGCCCGGCATTGACGATGGCCATGTCCATCCCCGCCGGAATGGCGTGATAGAGGAACACCGAATGCATCGCCCGCCTCACGATCTCGTTGCCGCGAAAGCTGAACGAGAGGTTAGACAGCCCGCCGCTGATATGCACATGCGGGCAACTCGCCCTGATCTCGCGCGCCGCCTCGATGAAATCGACGCCGTAATTGTCGTGCTCCTCGATGCCCGTGGCCACGGCAAACACGTTCGGGTCGAAGATGATATCCTCTGGCGGAAAGCCGATGCCGGTGAGCAATGCGTAAGCACACTGGCAGATCTCCACCTTGCGCCGCTTCGTGTCGGCCTGGCCCGTCTCGTCAAAGGCCATCACCACCACGGCGGCGCCATAATCCATGCACAGCCGCGCCTGCCGCAGAAAGGCGCCCTCGCCCTCCTTCATGCTGATGGAGTTGACGATCGGCTTGCCCGGCACACATTTCAGCCCCGCCTCGATCACCTCCCACTTGGATGAATCGATCATCACCGGCACGCGGGCAATGTCCGGCTCGGCGGCGATCAGCTTCAGGAAAGTGGTCATGGCGAAAACCGCGTCGAGCAGCCCCTCGTCCATGTTGATGTCGATAATCTGCGCGCCGTTCTCCACTTGGCTGCGCGCCACCTCCACCGCACGGGGGTAGTCGCCAGCGAGGATCAGCTTCTTGAAGGCGGCGCTGCCGGTGACATTGGTGCGCTCGCCAACGTTTACGAAGCGGGCAGAGGAGGGGGTGGTGGTCATGGGGTTTTCCAAGTCAGATTGAAGAAGAGGGATAATGCAGGGGACTCGTCCCCTGCACCCCATTCCTGTCATTGTGGTGCCAAGGGTTCGGCCTTGCACCAGCTCGCCGCGCCGCAGGCCTTAAAGCCGCTTCGCGGGAGGCCGTTCGCCACGCAGAGTTGATGCGCGACCCATACAATAATGGGAGCGCGAGGGGGTAACCCCCTCGCATCTTCATCTTCCCCTTCCTCTCAACCGGCCATCACAAAAGGCTCCAGCCCCGCCAGCCGCGTCACCGGCTCCGGCACGGGCGGCACACGGCCCGGCAGGCCCGCCACCGCCTTGGCCATCGCCGCGATATGCGCCGGGGTCGATCCGCAACAGCCGCCGAGGACATTCACCTGCCCCGCCACCGCCCATTCGCCCACGAAGCCGGCAGTCTGCTCCGGCTGCTCGTCATAGGCGCCCAGTTCGTTGGGCAGGCCGGCGTTGGGATAGATCATGATCAGCGTATCGGCGATTTCCGACAGCACCTTCACATGTGGGCGCAGCTGGGTAGCGCCGAACGAGCAGTTCAGCCCAATGGTCAGCGGATGAGCATGGCGCACCGCGTGCCAGAAGGCCTCCACCGTATGGCCCGACAGGTTGCGCCCGGAAAGATCGGTCAGCGTCATGGAGAGCATGATCGGCACCTCGCGGCCCAGCTCCTGCTCCAGCCGCTTGACGGCCATGATCCCGGCCTTGGCGTTCAGCGTGTCGAACACGGTTTCGATGAGGATGAAATCGGCACCACCCTCCACCAAAGCGGCTGCCTGCTGGTGATACACATCCACCAGCGTGTCCCAGTCGATCTCGCGATAGCCGGGATCGTTCACATCGGGGGACAGCGACAGGGTCTTGTTGGTTGGCCCGATGGCGCCAGCCACGAAGCGGGGGCGGATAATGCCGTTTTTGGCGTCGCGCGCCGCATATTCATCCGCCACCCGCCGCGCCAGCCGCGCCGAGGCTAGGTTGATTTCCCGCACCAGATGTTCGGCGCCATAGT
>CAIWFP010000265.1 GCA_903911985.1 uncultured Sphingomonadales bacterium | reverse complement strand
CCGCCAATGGGCTCGCCGCCGCCCGGTCGCAGCATAACCATCAGGATGTGCTGCTGACCTTCCTCGCGGGCACAGCCCCGATGTTTGCCGACGATCTCGTCCGCCTGTTCAACCAGGGAGAGCCCGCATGACCCCCAATGTCGACGAACGGCTGGCCAGCGTCGTGCGCGCGCTGACCGAAGTGATCCTGCCCCATCTGCCGCCCGAGGCCTCGCTGGCCCAGGAACAGGCGCATCTGTGCATCGGCCATCTCCAGATCCTGCGCGCCCAGATCGACGCGGCCCCCGCGTTCGAGCGCGAGGAGCTGGACGACGCCATCGCCATCGGCACCGCGCTTGCCGCGCGCATCTCCGGCGGAACCGCGACCGGGCAGGCCCGTGAAGCACTGACCAGCGCCATCACCGCGGCCGATGGCGTCCATGTGCGCGCCCAGTATCAGGCGATCAACGATGCCATTGCCACCCTCGTCCACGCCGTGGGTGCCGATGGCGACAGCGCCAGCAAGGCGGCCATGACCAGCACCATCCTGGAAATGGAGCATGGGCGCGCGCAAAAGGACCGGAAATGGTTCGCCCCCTTCGGCTTCGACACACTTTGACCCCACCACAGGCGCCAACCGGAAAGGGCCGCTTCGCCAGCTGACACCGCCATGGGCCAAGCCGCCGACCGGCGCTGGCCCAGCTGTCATCTCGCGACGCCCCTACCGGCTGACCAACTCAACGGAGCACACCCATGCAGACGCAAGCAGCGGTTCTCAACCAGCCCAATGGCCCATTTGCCATCGAAACAATCGACGTCGGAGAGCCGCAGGCCGGGGAGGTGCGGGTCGCCATCAAGGCGGTGGGCGTGTGCCATACCGATCTGGTCATCGCCTCGGGCGCGCTGGGGCTGCAGTTCCCGGCGGTGCTGGGGCATGAAGGGGCAGGGATAGTCGATGCGGTCGGGCCCGGTGTGACCTCGGTCAAGCCCGGCGACAAGGTGCTGCTCACCTTCAACTCCTGTGGTCAGTGCCGCCACTGCCACAACGATCATCCGGCCTATTGCGATGGCTTCTTCCCCCTCAACATGACCGCGACCCGCACCGACGGATCAACCCGCCTGCACCGGGGCGAAGCGGCGGTGGCCGACAATTTCTTCGGCCAGTCGTCCTTCGCCGAGCTCGCCATCGCCAATGAGCGCAATGTCCTCAAGGTCGATGACGACGCCGACCTCGTCGCTCTCGCCCCGCTGGGCTGCGGCGTGCAGACCGGCGCCGGGGCGGTAATTCGCTCGCTCAACGCCAAGGCGGGCGAAACACTGGTCGTGCTCGGCGGCGGTGCCGTGGGGCTGAGCGCCGTGCTGGGCGGCAAGATCGCCGGATGCGGCACCATCATCGTCATTGAACCACAGGACACCCGCCGCAAGCTCGCGCTGGAACTGGGCGCGAGCCATGTGATCGATCCCGCCGCCGGTGACGCGGTGGAGGCGGTCAGGGCCATCCTGCCCGCCGGCGCCGACATGGTGGTCGACACCAGCGGCTATCAGCCCATTGTCGAATCCGCGGTCAACATGATCGGCAACCTTGGCCGCCTCGGCCTGATCGGCGTGCCCGGTTCGCTGGACGCGGTTCTGCCGGTGCCAATCATGCAATGGCTGACCATTGGCGGCACCGTGCGCGGCATTGTCGAGGGCGACAGCGATCCCAAAGTCTTCCTTCCCGAACTGATTGCCCACCACAAGGCCGGGCGCCTGCCGATCGAGAAGTTCTCGAAGACCTACCGCCTCGCCGATATCAATCAGGCCATCGATGATGCACACCACGGCAAATGCATCAAAGCCGTGCTGACGATCGATTGAGCCATCAGGCGACCAAAGGACCAAACCATGAGCACCACCTCCATGCGTATCGACCGCGAAGGCGCCCTTGCCCGCCTGACCTTCACACAAGGCGAGCGCGGCAATCCGATAGATGGCGATTTCTGCGCCCAGTTTTGCGATGTGGCGAATGAATTGTCCGGCGACAGCTCCGTCAGGGCCGTGCTGATAACCGCCGAGGGGCGGGCATTCAGCTATGGCGGCGATGTCGCGCTGTTTGCT
>CAIWFP010000264.1 GCA_903911985.1 uncultured Sphingomonadales bacterium | reverse complement strand
CGACATCTATTCCATCGAAGACATCGCCCAGCTCATCCACGATCTCAAGAACGTGAACCCGGGCGCGCGTGTCTCGGTGAAGCTGGTGAGCGAAGTGGGTGTGGGCACGGTGGCGGCGGGCGTCTCCAAGGCGCGGGCCGATCATGTCACCATCTCGGGCTATGAGGGCGGCACCGGCGCCTCGCCGCTGACCTCGCTGACCCATGCCGGTTCGCCATGGGAAATCGGCCTTGCCGAAACGCAGCAGACGCTGCTGCTCAACAATCTGCGCAGCCGCATTGCCGTGCAGGTTGATGGGGGCCTGCGCACCGGTCGCGACGTGGCCATTGGCGCATTGTTGGGCGCGGACGAGTTCGGCTTTGCCACCGCGCCGCTGATCGCCGCCGGTTGCATCATGATGCGCAAGTGTCACCTGAACACCTGCCCTGTGGGCGTGGCCACGCAGGATCCGGTGCTGCGGGCGCGCTTCACCGGCCAGCCGGAGCATGTAATCAACTACTTCTTCTTCGTCGCCGAAGAGCTGCGGGCGATCATGGCGGAAATGGGCTTCAAGACCCTGGCCGAAATGGTCGGCCGGGTTGACCGGCTCGATACGGCGCCGGCAATCCACCACTGGAAGGCGCAAGGCATCGATCTTTCGCGCCTGCTCCATCAGGTGCCACTGGGTGACAGCCCCTCGCTGAACTGGAGCGGGCGGCAGGATCACGGGCTGGAGAACGCGCTCGACAATGATCTGATCGCCGCGGCGGCCGATGCTCTGGAAAACCAGACGCCGGTGCGGATTGAGCGCAAGGTTATCAACGTCAACCGCACCGTGGGCGCCATGCTCTCGGGCGAGGTGGCCAAGCGTTATGGCCATGCGGGTCTGCCGGAAAACACCATTCACATCAGCCTGACCGGTGTGGCCGGGCAGAGCTTTGGCGCTTTCCTCGCCCATGGCGTGACGCTGGAGTTGACCGGTGATGGCAACGACTATGTCGGCAAGGGCCTGTCTGGTGGCCGGGTGATCGTGCGCCAGCCGGCCTATGTGAAACGCGACGCGCTGGAGAACATCATCGTCGGCAATACGGTGCTGTACGGCGCCATTGCCGGTGAGGCCTATTTCAACGGCGTGGCTGGCGAACGTTTTGCGGTGCGCAACTCGGGCGCGGTGGCCGTGGTCGAGGGAACGGGTGACCATGGCTGCGAATATATGACCGGCGGCGTTGTGGTCGTGCTGGGCAAGACTGGCCGGAACTTCGCGGCGGGCATGTCGGGTGGCTTGGCCTATGTCTATGACGAGGACGGAAACTTCGCCGATCTCGCCAATAAGGCGCAGGTCGATTTGCTGCCGGTTTCGGCCGGGCGTGACGAGGATGCCAATGATCTTGGGGATGCGGGCCGTCCGCAACAGCGCGGCAATGGCGTGGCAGACGCAGGCATGGGCGACATGCTGCGCCACGACGCCGAACGCCTGCGCGTGTTGCTGGAACGCCACCATCTCCACACCGGCAGTTTGCGCGCCCGCGCCCTGCTGGACAATTGGGCCGAGGCTCTGCCCAAATTCGTGAAGGTGATGCCGCGCGATTACGCAAAGGCGCTTCGTCAACTCGAGGCCGAGGCGCTGGAAGCTGCCTCGGTTGCTGCGGAATAAGGGTAGTTAGACGATGGGTAAGGAAACCGGCTTTCTCGAGGTTGACCGCAAGGATCGCACCTATGCGGACCCCAAGGAGCGCGTGCATCACTACAAGGAGTTCGTTGTTCCTCTGGCGCCCGGGGCCCTGAAGGATCAGGCCTCGCGCTGCATGAACTGCGGCATTCCCTATTGTCACAACGGCTGTCCGGTGAACAACATCATCCCGGACTGGAACCATTTGACCTATGAGGGCAACTGGCGCGGCGCGCTTGACGTGCTGCACTCCACCAACAATTTCCCCGAATTCACCGGCCGGATCTGCCCCGCACCCTGCGAGGCGGCCTGCACGTTGAACATCACCGACCAGCCGGTGACCATCAAGTCGATCGAGTGTGCGATCGTCGACAAGGGGTGGGAAGAGGGCTGGATCGTGCCGCAGGTGCCGGCCAAGCGCAGCGGCAAGAGCGTTGCCGTGGTCGGCTCTGGCCCGGCAGGCCTCGCCGCCGCGCAGCAGCTGGCGCGCGCGGGCCATTCCGTGGTGGTGTTCGAGAAGAACGACCGCGTTGGCGGGCTGATGCGCTATGGCATCCCCGACTTCAAAATGGAAAAGCACCTCATCAACCGCCGCATGGTGCAGATGCAGGCGGAGGGCGTCGAGTTCCGCACCTCGGCCGAAGTGGGCCTCGCGATCTCGGTGGCTTCCTTGAAGGAAAACTTCGACGCCATCGTGTTCTCGGGCGGTGCGGAAGAGCCGCGCCCGCTCGACATCCCCGGCTTCGAACTGTCCGGCGTGCGGTTCGCCATGGAATTCCTGACCCAGCAGAACAAGCGCAATGCCGGCGACGATGAAATCCGCGCCGCGCCGCGCGGCAGCCTGACGGCCACGGGCAAGCATGTGGTGGTGATCGGTGGTGGCGATACCGGGTCGGACTGCGTGGGCACCTCGATCCGCCATGGCGCGGCCTCGGTGACCCAGCTGGAAATCATGCCCAAGCCTCCTGAGAAGGAAGAGAAGGCGCTGAGCTGGCCGAACTGGCCGCTGAAGCTGCGCACCTCCACCAGCCACGACGAGGGCTGCGATCGTGACTGGTCGGTGCTGACCAAGCGGGCGGTCGCCGAAAATGGCGTGGTCACGGGTCTTGAATGCGTGCGTGTGGAATGGATCGGCGGCAAAATGCAGGAGGTGGAAGACAGCACCTTCACGCTGAAGGCCGACCTTATTCTGCTGGCGATGGGCTTCCTTGGCCCCCGCAAGCAGGGGCTGCTCGACCAGTCTGGCGTGGCGCTCGATGCGCGTGGCAATGTCGCGGCCAACACGGAAGACTATGCCACCAGCGATCCGCAGATCTTTGCCTGTGGCGACATGCGCCGTGGCCAGAGCCTCGTCGTCTGGGCGATTCGCGAGGGCCGCCAGGCGGCGCGGGCGGTGGACATCGCGCTGATGGGGGCGAGCGAACTGCCAAGGTAGGGGATAGGTGCGAGGGGGGCACCCCCTCGCGTTCCCATTAATGTTTGCGTGGTGCGTGTCCTGCGGCGCGGAGAGCTTGCGCCAACGCTGAACCGACACGCGACGACGACAGGGATAGGGAGCGCGAGGGACGATTCCCTCGCACCTATCCCATAAAACCTGCTTCCCTATTCGATCCGCCAGTCTATCGCCTCGCGCCCATGCCTTTCCAGAAAGGCGTTGGCCTGGCTGAAATGGCGGCACCCGAGGAAGCCGTTGTGCGCCGATAGCGGGCTGGGGTGGGCGGCCTTCAGCACCAGATGGCGGCTTTCAGTCAGGCCCGGCACCCTTGCGGCCTTCTTCTGGGCATGGGCGCCCCACAGCAGGAACACGCAAGGGTTGGGGCTCGCCGCCACCGCGGCCACCGCAGCGTCGGTGATCGCCTCCCAGCCGAGGCTCTGGTGGCTGCCGGCGCGGCCTTCCTCCACGGTCAGGGCGTTGTTGAGCAGCAGCACGCCTTGCCGCGCCCAATGGGTGAGGGTGCCGTGGCTGGGGCGCGGCAGGCCGAGGTCGGCCTCGATCTCCTTGTAGATGTTCAGGAGGCTGGGCGGCACGCGCACACCGGTCTGCACTGAAAAACACAGGCCATGGGCCTGCCCGGGGCCGTGATAGGGGTCTTGCCCCAGAATGACGACCTTGACCGCGTCGAGCGGCGTCAGCTCCAGCGCGGCAAGGCGTGTGCCGCGCGGAGGATAAATGCGCTTTCCGGCTTCTTCCTCGGCCTTCAGGAATCCACCCAGCCTCCTGGCCTCGGGCGTGGCGAGGGCCGGGGCCAGCGCCGCGCGCCAGCTTTCGGGCAAAGGGGTGTCGCTGGAGCTATCGGAATCCATGGCACACCTCCTGTGACGCCTCCTGTTACCAGAGGGGCTTTCATCTGCGCGCCAGAAGGCCTAAGCACGGCGGCACAATGACTGTCTATCTCCACGAAGAAGATCTCCCCGAGGGCGTGCTGGCCGATGGCCCCATTGCTATCGACACCGAAACCATGGGGCTCATCACCCCGCGAGACCGGCTGTGTCTCGTCCAGATCGCCGATGGGCGGGGGGATGAGCACCTTGTGCGCTTCTCGCCGGGCAGCAGCTATGCCGCGCCAAATCTGAAGGCGGTGCTGGCGGATCCCGCGCGGCTGAAGCTCTATCACTTCGCCCGGTTCGATCTGGCGGCGCTCCAGCACTATATGGGCGTGGTGGCCGCGCCCGTGTTTTGCACCAAAATTGCCAGCAAGCTGGTGCGCACCTATACCGACCGGCATGGGCTGAAGGATCTGGTGCGCGAGCTGCTGGGCAAGGAGTTGTCGAAGCAGCAGCAGTCGAGCGACTGGGGTGCGGCGGAGCTCTCCGACGCGCAGCGCGAATATGCCGCCAGCGACGTGCGCTATCTGCATGGGTGCCACGCGATTCTGGTGCAGCGGCTGGCGCGGGAAGGGCGAACCGAATTGGCGCAGGCCTGCTTTGATTTTCTGCCGCACCGGGCCGCGCTGGATCTGGCTGGCTGGCCCGAGCACGACATCTTCAGCCACGAATCGGCGTGACCGCACAGGCCGACCTGATTCGCGACCGCCGCCGCGCCTATGCGGCTCCCGGCGGATTCCACGACCGGATGGTGCATTTTCTCGCGCGCGCCCTGCCGGCGATGGTTGGGGTGGTTGTGGCCATCATGATGATCACGCCGCTGTTCCCGCGCAACGAGGTGAGCTTCCTGCTGGACCGTAACAAGGTGGCCATCACCATGGATCGGCTGAAGGTGAGTAACGCCACCTATCGCGGCGAGGATAATCGGGGTCGCGCCTTCACCGTAACCGCGGGGCAGGCCGTGCAGCATTCGGCGCGGGTGCCAGTGGTGGAGATGCGGGATTTCGTGGCGCAATTGCAGCTGACTGACGGGAATGCACGCGTTTTCGCGCCTTCTGGCGATTATCACATCGATCAGGACAGGATGGTGGCGGCAGGCCCGGTGAATTTTCTGGCCAAGGATGGATATCGCATGGTGACCAGCGGCGTGGCCATCGACCTGAAGAACAGGCGCGCTTTTGGCGAGGGGGGGGTAAGCGGCAGCGTGCCTACAGGCACCTTCAGCGCCGAACGTATCTCGGCGGACCTTGCCCGCCGTTCGGTGAGCCTGGATGGGCACGCCCGGCTGCATATGACACAGGGCAAGCTGGCCCTGCCGCGTTGAGTTCTTATTGCGGCCTTCGCGTTTCTGGCAAATTGCCCCCATTGCGGTTGAGCGGCGCGGCCCCTAAAGAACTCCTATGCAGCACCATCCTCTGCCCTCGCGCCCCGCCCATCTGGCCAGCATCCGCTCGCTGTGCCTCGTAGCCGCCTGTGCGATTGCCGGTCTTGGCGTTGTCGCCCATGGCTCCGGGCTGTCGGGCCATAACAGTGATGCGCCGGTCAATTACGCGGCCGACCATATCGAGTTGCTCGACAAGGAGAACCGCGTGTTGCTGTCGGGCAATGTGGATATCACACAAGATGATCTGCGCATGCGCGCGGCGCGCGGCACTGTGGCCTATAACAACAACGGCGGCGTAAAAATCCAGCGGCTGGACGCCAGTGGCGATGTGACCGTGACCCGTGGTGAGCAAACCGCGCGGGGCGACGTCGCCACCTATGATTTCAACCGCCGCATCATCACCATGGTGGGCAATGTCGTGCTGCATCGTGGTGGTGATTCGCTGAACGGCGCGCGGATGGTGATCGACCTCAACACTGGCCTCTCCACCGTCGATGGCCGCGGGCTTGGGGGTGGCCGCCATGGCACCGGTCCGGCCGGGCGTGTCTCTGGCAGCTTTGCCGCGCCACACGCTAAGCGCTAATTGGCCGATACACCTGCGGGGACACAAATTGCCGAAGCGCAATGACAGCTGGTTTGCTTTGGGGGCAGGATTGCCCATGGGATTTGTGCCATGCCCATGCCCGAATTTCAAAATGCACCGAACTGATGCGAAACTAAGGAACAGTATTCGTCGAGAATCGTGTTTGCCAAAGCCGTTGGCTCGGCTAGGCTTGCTCTTCGCAGTTGCACAATTTCCCGCAGCCAGATTGCCGAAGGGTGTTTGAGCGATGAATGCCGCAAGTGGTGCAGATCTGCTGGGCGGCCTTCAGTCGCGGGGGCCTCGTAAATCCGCTTGGCGGGGAAGTTGATAGGCCAAACGCAATGCGCATCCTGCTATCCGACTACTCTGGCCATCCGTTCCAGGTTCAGCTCTCGCGTGAATTGGCGCGCCGGGGGCATGAGGTGCTGCACCTTCATTTCGCTGGATTTCAAACACCGAAGGGCAATCTGGTCCGATCAGCGACCGACCCTGAAACTTTCAATATTGCCGCAGTGAACACGAAGTCTGCCTTCATGAAGGGCAAATTTGCAAGGCGTCGGAAGCAGGAGATCGAGGTCGGACATGCCATGGCTGCCGAGTTGCGACGTTTTGCGCCCGATGTCGTGATTTCCAGCAATGCGCCGCTTGATACCCAGCGTATTTTCCAACGCGCTGCGCGTGAGGCCGGGGCGGGTTTTGTTTATTGGCTGCAGGATATTTACAGTGAAGCCATCGCGCGGGTGGTGCCCCGCAAATTGCCGGTGATCGGGCATGCGGTTGCGGCCTATTATAGCTGGCTGGAATTTCACATGTTGCGCGCCAGCGATCGCGTCGTGGCGATTACCGCCGATTTTGTGCCCGTTCTCGGCGCGCGTGGGGTGTCGGAAGACCGGATTGCCGTAGTGGAAAACTGGGCGCCACTGAACGAGCTGCCGCTGCATCCCCGTGACAATGATTGGGCGGACAAAAACATGAGCGGTCAGGGCATCCGCTTCGTCTATTCGGGAACGCTGGGCTACAAGCACGACCCAAGCCTTTTGCTCTCATTGGCTCAGCGGATACCCCAGGCGCATGTCCATGTATTTTCCGAGGGTGAAGCGGCAAGTGCCCTCGCGGCGGAAGGTGTCCAGAAGCGGGTGCCCAACCTTTCGGTCCACTCGTGGGTGGACTTTGCCGATTTGCCCAAGATGCTTTCCGGTGCGGATGTGTTCGTCGCGATGATCGAAGCAGAGGCTGGGGCATATTCGGTCCCGTCCAAGATTTTGACCTATCTTGCCGTGGGTCGGCCGATTTTGGCATCGGTGCCGCACGAGAATCTCTCCTCGCGCCTGCTTGAGCAAAATGAGGCGGGTGTTGTCGCCCCACCTGCCGATCGCGCGGCATTCCTGGGTGATGCGGTCAGGCTGGCTGGCGATGCGGAATTGCGCCAGCGGATGGGCGACAATGGCAGAGCCTATGCCCGCTGTACATTTGACATCAACCTCATTGCGGACCGGTTCGAAAAAATCCTCGCACCGCTTGCCCGCAAGTAATGCTACTCTGAAGGAGTATCACAATGAAGACTGCATTGGTTCTCGGTGCCGGTGGTTTTATCGGCGGCCATTTGGTCAAGCGTCTCAAGCGTGAAGGGTTTTGGGTCCGCGGCGTGGATCTGAAGTTCAACGAGCACGCGGAAACGGAAGCGGACGATTTCGTGATCGGAGACCTGCGTCAGCAGGATGTTTGCCACCGAGTGATCGACCGCAATTTTGACGAGGTCTATCAGCTCGCCGCCGACATGGGTGGTGCGGGTTACATCTTCACCGGCGAGCATGATGCCGACATCATGCACAACTCGGCAAGCATCAACCTTAATGTCGCCGACATCGCCCACAAGCGCAACATTCGGCGGATCTTCTATTCCTCTTCGGCCTGCAT
>CAIWFP010000263.1 GCA_903911985.1 uncultured Sphingomonadales bacterium | reverse complement strand
CGGTAGACGAACCAGACCATGTCGGCGTCCTGCTCGATACTGCCCGATTCGCGCAGATCCGAGAGCAGAGGGCGCTTGTCCTCGCGCTGTTCGACGGCGCGGGAGAGCTGGGACAGGGCGATGACGGGGATGGACAGTTCCTTGGCCAGCGCCTTCAACCCGCGGGAGATTTCGCTGATCTCGTTGACGCGGTTGGCCTCGCCGGCGCGGCCGGTGCCTTGTAGCAGCTGGAGGTAATCGACGACGACGAGGCCGATGTCGTGGCGGCGCTTCAGGCGGCGGGCGCGGGCGCGCAGGGCGGCGATGGTGAGGGCCGGGGTGTCGTCGATGAACAGCGGTAGTTGCGCCAAGCGCTGGCTGGCGAAGGACAGTTTCTGGAAGTCCTCGCGGCTGATGTGGCCCATGCGCAGGGCCTCGCTGCTGATGCCCGATTGTTCGGCGAGGATGCGGGTGGCCAGCTGGTCGGCGCTCATTTCGAGGCTGAAGAAGGCGACGGGGGAGCCGACGGATTGATCGGGGGCGATGCCGTGTTCGGTGGTGTCTGTCAGGAAACGGTTGGCGGTGTTGAAGGCGATGTTGGTGACCAGCGAGGTTTTGCCCATGCCGGGGCGGCCGGCGAGGATGATCAGGTCGCTGTCGTGGAGGCCACCGATCTTGGCGTTGAGGCTGGATAAACCGGTGGTTTTGCCGGAGATGTGGCCGCCTGAGTTGAACGCCTTTTCGATGTGCTGAATGGCGGTGCGGGTGGCGGTGCCGAAGCTTTGCGCCTCGCTGCCGGTGGAGGCGCCCTCGGCGACGTTATAGAGCGCGGCCTCGGCGGCCTCGATCTGCTGGAGGGGCTCGACCGATTCGCTGGTGTCCATGGCGGCGGAGACGAGGTTGCGGCCGACGCTGACCAGCTCGCGCAGCAAAGCGAGGTCGTAGATCTGCTCGGCCAGAACGCGGGGGGCCAGCAACCCTTGGCCATCGGCGGTGAGGCGCGCGAGATAGGCGGTGCCGCCCAGCTCGCGCAGGGCCTCGTCCGCCTCGAAATAGGGGCGCAGGGTGACCGGCGTGACCACCGCCTTGCGATCGAGCAGCTGCATCACCCGCTCGAAGATGCGGGCGTGGACCGGCTCGAAGAAATGCGCCGGGGCGATCGGCGTGTTCAGCTCCTCCATCACCCGGTTGTCGATCAGAACCGCGCCGAGAAAGGCCGCCTCCGCCGCGATGTTGGCGGGCAGGGACTGGCCCGGGGCGGTGTCGCCCAGAGTTGGGGCGAGTGTGTCGATCGGACGGGGGAAGGGGGTGGGTTCGGCCATAAGCGGCAACACATGCGCGCGCGCGCCGGGGGAGGCAATGGGGCGAGGTGCCGCAATATGGGCGCGGGGCTGTGGATATCGGGGATGGATTGGAGGGCGGGGGAAGAAGCCTGGGGAGGTGAGGGGGGAAGAAGGGCGAAGATGCGAGGGACTCGTCCCTCGCGCTCCCTTTCCCTTTTTGCGTGGCGCATGTCCTGCGGCGTGGCGCCTTGCCGCGCAGCGGCCTTTAAAGCCTGCGGCGCTGAAACGTGGCGCCAAGGGTGAGCGGCACGCGACGACGACAGGTAATGGGAGCGCGAGGGACGAGTCCCTCGCATCTTCATCCTTTACCCCTCCTTTTTTCTCCCCTTGCCGTGACCCCAGTCTTTTGCGAAGGCTGCGCGGGATGGCAGGCCCCCGCATCTCGCATATCGAGCTCGACGAAGCGACGATCCTGTGGCGCAATGCCGATATCGAGCAGGAGCGGCGGATCGCCATCTATGACCTGATCGAGGAAAACATCTTCAAGCCGGAGCGGGCCTTTGCCGCCGGGCACGAGGGGCCATACCGGTTGTGCCTGTCGGTGTTCGACGGGCGGCTGTCGCTGGAAGTGGCCGATGAGGCGGGCGCGCATCTGGAAACGCTGATTTTGGGGCTGGGGCGGTTTCGGCGGCCGATTCGCGACTATTTCGCCATTTGTGACAGCTATTATCAGGCCATCCGCAAGGCCTCTGCCGCCGAGATCGAGACCATCGACATGGCGCGGCGCGGGGTGCACAACGAGGCGGCCGAGATGTTGCTGGAGCGGCTGGAGGGCAAGGTGGAAACCGATTTCGCCACGGCCCGGCGGCTGTTCACCCTGATCTGCGTGCTGCATATCAGGGGTTGAAACCGGCTGGGCTTTCCCCGGCGTCTGATTTGACCCGGCGTCTGATTTGACCCGGCGTCTGATTTGAATTGAGCGGAGCATCGCCGCATGGCGCGCAGGCAAGGTCGAACTAACGCTTCGCGCAAGGGTGGCTCGCGCAAGGGGGCGCGTTCGGGCAAAAAGGGCGCGTGGCGGGGCGTCGTTCGGCTGCGCTGGTTGGGGGCGGTATTGTTGCTGGCGCTGGTGGGGGCCGCGTGGGGCTGGTGGGCCCTGCGCCACTGGCAGCCGCCGCCCGCGCAATGGCCGGTGCAGGGCGTGGAAATCGGGCGCGAGGATGGCGCGGTGGACTGGACGGCGTTGAAAGCCGTGGGCGCGGATTTTGCCTATCTCGATGCCTCGTCCGGGGACTCGTTTCGCGATTCGGGTTTTGTCGACAATATGGAGGCGGCGCGGGGCGCTGGCCTTACACTCGGCGCGCTGCATCACTACGACCCATGCCTGTCGGCGGACAGGCAGGCGGCCAATTTCGTTACCGTGGTGCCGCGCGACGACCGGATGTTGCCGCCCGCCGTGGAGCTGGACGCGCTGGCCGACGATTGCACCCCCCGCGTGAGCGACGCCGCCGTGGTGAGCGAGTTGATGACCTTTATCAACCAGATCGAGACCCATACCGGCAAGGCGGCGATCCTGAAAGTGAGCCCGGCCTTCGAGCGGCAGTACCACGTTGCCCGCGCCATCAACCGCAATCTGTGGCTGGAGCGCGACTGGCTGACGCCCGACTATGCCGGGCAGCCCTTTACCCTGTGGACCGCCAACAGCGCGCTGATGACCGCCGCCAGCCCCCAGCCGCTGCGCTGGGTGGTGGTGGGGCGGTAGGGGGTGGGGATGGCGGGAGAGTCGATCACGGACGCACTTGCCCAGGCGTTGATTGCTGCCGCTCGCGCGGCCTCGGCCCATGCCTATGCGCCCTATTCGCGGTTTCATGTCGG
>CAIWFP010000262.1 GCA_903911985.1 uncultured Sphingomonadales bacterium | reverse complement strand
GAAGGGGCGGTTGATGCGCTGGTGGCGTTGCACCGTCTGCCCGCCGGGCCCTTCGCGCCCTATGATATGGCGGTTTATGCCCGCGAGGCGGCGCTGTTTACCGAATGGTTCTGCCCGGCGCGCGGGCTTTCGGTCGATGCCCCGGCCTATGCGGCCGCATGGGAAGAGGCGCTGGCGCCGCTGCTCAGCCGCCAGCAACCGGGTGTGACCGTGTTGCGCGACTATCACTCCGAGAATGTGATGCTGCTGGGCTCGCTCACCGATCAGGGCCTGCTCGATTTTCAGGACGCGCTGGTCGGCCATGCGGCCTATGATCTGGTAAGCCTGTTGCAGGATGCGCGCCGCGATGTCGCGCCGGCGCTGGAGGAGGCGATGCTGGCACGCTACCTTGCCGCAACCGGTGCCGATGCAGGCACTTTCCGCGCCGATTACGCCGTGCTGGGCGCGCAGCGCAACGCCAAGATCGTCGGCATTTTCGTGCGGCTGTGGCAGCGGGACGGCAAACCGCGCTATCTCGATCTCATCCCCCGGGTATGGGCGCAGATGGAGCGTGATCTCGCCCATCCCGCGCTGGCCCCGGTGGCGCGCTGGTTTGACGCGAATGTTCCGGCCGATATCCGCAGCGGCCTTGGCGGGAGTTTCGCGGCATGACCCACACCAAAGGCACCCCGCAACTGGCCCCGAAACTCGCCCCGAAACTCGCCAGCGACACCGCGATGGTCATGGCCGCTGGCCTTGGCAAGCGGATGCGGCCACTCACCGCCACGCGCCCCAAGCCGCTGATCCCCGTGGTCGGAAAGCCGCTGATCGATCACGCGCTCGACAAGCTTGCCGAGGCGGGCGTTGCCCGTGCGGTGGTGAATGTGCATTACATGGCAGACGCGCTGGAGGCCCATCTGGCCCTGCGCCAGCGGCCTGCCATCACCATCTCGGACGAGCGGGATGGCCTGCTGGAGACCGGCGGCGGCATGGTCAAGGCGCGGGGCCTGCTGCCTGATCCGTTTTTCTGCCTCAACTCCGACAATATCTGGCTCGATGGCCCGCGCGATGTCTTCGCCGAATTGTCCACCGCGTGGGACCCGGCTTCGATGGACGCCTTGTTGCTGATGGTGCGCCACACGGGCGCCCGCAATTATGTCGGCAAGGGTGATTTTCATCTCGATCCGCTGGGCCTGGTCAGTCGGCGGCGGGCGGGGCGGGTGGCGCCGTTCATTTACACCGGCATCCAGCTCGTCTCCCGGCGGCTGTTGCGCGATGCGCCCGAGGGGGCCTTTTCCACCAATGTCCTGTGGAACCGGGCGATAGAGGAGGGGCGGCTTTTCGGCCTGGTCCATACCGGCGAATGGTTCGAGGTGGGCGATCCCGCCGCCATTGCCCCGACCGAGGCGTGGCTGACCCGTGCCTGACCGCCACCCCCGTCCGCCCCAGCGCGCATGAGCGAAAAGCCGGGCCAGCCCAGCGTCTATTCCATCGCCGCCCATCGCGGTTTTGCCGATGCGCTGGTGGCTGGCCTCGTCCCGCGATACGCAGATGCCCAGGTGGGCCTCGCGCGCCTCACGCTGCTACTGCCCAGCCGCCGCGCCGCCCGGGGCATTACCGAGGCATTTGTTCGCCTTTCCGGCGAGAGCGGCAGCGGCGGCTTGCTGTTGCCACGTATGGCGGTGGTGGGGGATCTGGATGGCGACGAGGGGCTTTCCGCGCTGCTTGATCCGCTGGGCGCCGAGGAAACGGTTCCCCCGGCGGCCGATCGCACCCGGCGCTGGCTGCGTCTGGCGTCCCTGATTGCCGAATTGGAAGTCACGGACGCGCCAGCCAAAGAGGGTTTGGGCGGAGCGGCGCTCCTGCGTCGGGCTTTCGAAGCCGCACGCACCATGGACCGGCTCCACGTCGAGGGTATTTCACCCGAGGCCTTGATGGGCGAGGAAGTGATCGCTCTGGTGGGCGGACAGGCCAAGCACTGGGTGGATACCACGCGCGAATTTTTGCGGCTGCAGGCGGTATGGCGGCTGGAGCTGGAGGCAAGGGGCGAGGTGGATCCGCCGACGCGGGCCAACATGCTGTTCGATCGCGCGAGCGCGCAGTGGCGCGCCGAGCCGCCGCCCCATCCCATCGTGGCGGCGGGCGTCACCAGCGCCTCGCCCGCGCTGGCGCGTCTACTGCGGGTGGTGAGTGAATTGCCCGGCGGGGCGGTGATCCTGCCCGATCTCGACCTGACGCTGGAGGATGCCGTCTGGGATGAGCTGGGCGATGCCGGGCATCCGGCATCAGCTGGCGACCCGTCCTTTGGGCGGGAGGATGCGCTGACCCATCCGCAATATCACCTCAAGCTCCTGCTCAACCGCATGGGCGTGAACCGGCGCGAAGTGCAGCCGTGGCATCGTTCCGGCATGGGCGCGGCGCCACCCGCGCGGAGCAGGGCGATATCCAGCCTGTTCCTGCCGCCCGCCGCCTCGGCCAGCTGGGTGGATCTGCCCGAGCCGCGCCGTCGCCTGTCGGCCGTGCGGCTGATGGAGAGCGAACACCCCGGCGAGGAGGCGCAGGCCATCGCCATTCTGATGCGCGAGGCGCTGGAGCTTCCCGAGCGGCGCGTGGCACTGGTCACCCCGGACCGTGCGCTGGCGGCAAGGGTGATCGCGCATCTGCGCCGCTGGGGCATTGTTGCCGACGACACGGCGGGCCAGCCCCTGCCGCAGACCGCCGCCGGGCGGGTGTTGCTGCTGCTGGCCGAGGTCTTGGCCGAAAATGCCCCGCCGGTGCCGCTGGTGGCGCTGCTGTCGCATCCCTTGGTGGGCAGAGCGGACGGCGAAGCGAGCGAGGGGCGCGCCATCTGGCTGGAAAAGGTGCGCGGCCTCGATCTCGCGTTGCGCGGGCCCCGGCCCGGTGTGGGTCTTGCGGCGATTGCGGATCGGTTGGTTGACGCCAAAAATGCCGAACTGGCCGCGTGGTGGGCTGAGGTCAGCGACATACTGGCGCCGTTGCTGGCAGCGCCTCAGGATGCGGGCCTCGCCGATCTTTTGAACAGGCTGTGCACGGCTGCCGCAGCCTTGTGCGGTGAGGGATTATGGTCTGGCGCCGATGGACGGGCATTGTCCGCCTTCGTCGAGGATTTGCGCGAGGCGGCGTGGGCCGAGGGCACAGTCTTGCCCCCGCGCGATTTGCCCGCCGTGCTGCGCGAGGCGATGGACCGTGTCGCCGTCCGCCCGCCATGGGGCGGGCATCCACGGGTGGGTATTTATGGCCTCATCGAGGCGCGCATGGCCCGTGCCGATCTGGTGATCTGCGGCGGGTTGGTGGAGGGGGTATGGCCCTCCTCGGCCACGCCGGACGCCCTGTTGCCCCCTGCGGTTCTGCGCCATCTGGGCGTGCCCTCGGGCGAGTTCCGCATCGGGCTTGCCGCGCATGATCTGGCAGGCTGCCTTGGCGCGCCGGAGGTGGTTCTGAGCTGGGCTCGGCGGGATGACGGGGCGCCGGTCATGCCATCGCGGTTTGTGCTGCGGGTGCAGGCGATGCTGGGGGAAAAGCTGGCCAATGACCACCGCGAGACCCGCGCCGTGGAACTGGCCCGCGCCATCGATCTTGGCCACACCGAGGACAAGGCGCCCCATCCCCGGCCCCAGCCCAACCCCTCGGCCGAGCAGCGCAGGGTGGACATTGCCGTCACCGCGCTGGATCGGCTGCGCAGCGACCCCTATCAGTTCTATGCCTCCTCGATCCTCGGCCTGCGCCGGATAGACCCTCTGGAT
>CAIWFP010000261.1 GCA_903911985.1 uncultured Sphingomonadales bacterium | reverse complement strand
TTTTGGGCGCCAACCACCCATTAAGTGTACCCTTTGGGTGGTTGGGCCGGGGGAGCGGGATGGCACAGCAAGGCAAACCCGGAGGGGTTTGCCGCACTAAACAAAGACTCCGCACCCGACCTTCCCTGATCAAAACCCCTTCACATCCCGCGCCAGCCGGTTAAAGCCGCCGCATGGAACACGCGAACGACCCCACCTTGCTGGCCAAGGCCGAAACCCTGATCGAGGCGCTGCCCTACCTCAAGCGGTATGAGGGGCGCATCTTCGTCGTCAAATACGGTGGCCATGCCATGGGGGACCCGGCGCTGGCGCTGGACTTTGCCGAGGATATCGTGCTGCTGAAGGCCATGGGCATCAACCCTGTGGTGGTGCATGGCGGCGGGCCGCAAATCGGCCGGATGCTCAAGGCTCTGGGCATAGAATCGCACTTCGTCAACGGCTTGCGCGTCACCGACAAGGCCACCGCCGACGTTGCCGAGATGGTGTTGTCCGGTGCGATCAACAAGGAACTGGTCAGCTGGATCGCCAAGGCCGGCGGCAAGGCGGTGGGTCTGTCCGGCAAGGATGGCGCCATGGTCACCGCCCGCAAGGTCGCGGCGCAAAAGGATGGCAAGGCCGTGGCCGACCCCGAAACGGGCGAGGTTCTCGTGGTCGATCTCGGCTATGTCGGCGAGCCTGACCATATCGACACCAGCGTGTTGAACACGCTGATTCACGCCGGGCTCATCCCGGTGATCGCGCCCATCGCGGCGGGCCCGGATGGTGAGACCTACAACATCAACGCCGACACCATGGCCGGCGCCATCGCCGCCGCGCTTGGCGCCGCGCGGCTGTTCCTGCTGACCGATGTGACCGGCGTGCTGGACAAGGACAAGAACCTGCTCACCAACCTCACGCCCGCCGACATTGCGCGGCTCTCGGAAGATGGCACCATCTCGGGCGGCATGATCCCCAAGCTGGAAACCTGCGTCCACGCGGTGGAAGCAGGCTGCGAGGCGGCGGTGGTGCTGGATGGAACCGTGCCCCATGCCATGCTGCTGGAGTTCTTCACCTCGCGCGGGGCGGGCACGCTGATCCGCAAGGGATAAGGCGCCGAAGCGGCAAGGCTACGGTTGCCCTGCCCCCCGCCTGTCGGCTACTGCATTCTCTCCTTTCGCGAAAGGTTACCTGCCTGTGGTATTCTACACGCTGTTCGAGATCGTCAGTTATCTCATCAATCTGCTGGTCATGCTGGTCATCGTCCAGTTCGTGCTGAGCCTGCTCATCACCTTCAACGTGGTGAACATGCAGAATGAGTTCGTGCGGGCCATCTGGCGGGCGATCAATGCCATCCTCGATCCGGTGCTGCGCCCGATTCGCCGCATTCTGCCCGATACCGGCACGGTGGATCTTTCCGCCCTGGCGCTGATCGTGGGCCTCTCCATCCTGCAGATCATCCTCAAGAATCTGGCCTTCTCCGCCCTATGACCGATAGCAACATCATCGACGGAAAAGCCTTCGCCGAAACGCTGCGCGCCCGCGTGGGCACGCTGGCGGCCAGCTTTGAGGCGCAAGCCGGTCGCAAGGCGGGCCTCGCTGTGGTGCTGGTGGGTGAGGATCCGGCCAGTCAGGTCTATGTCCGCAGCAAGGGCAAGCAGACGGTAGCCTGCGGCATGGCGAGCTTTGAACACAAGCTGCCCGCCGATACCGACGAGGCCAGCCTGCTGGCGCTGGTGGAGGCGCTGAATGCCGACCCTGCCGTCGATGGCATTCTGGTGCAATTGCCCCTGCCCGCCCATCTCGACGAGCAGAAGGTGATCGCCACCATCAACCCCGACAAGGATGTTGATGGCTTCCATGTCATCAACGCCGGGCGGCTGGCGGTGGGGCAGAAGGGCTTTGTGCCCTGCACCCCGCTGGGCTGCCTGATGCTGCTGAAGGACCGGCTGGGCAATCTGTCTGGGCTGGATGCGGTGGTCATCGGTCGTTCGAACATCGTCGGCAAGCCGATGGCGCAATTGCTGCTGGGCGAGAGCTGCACCGTTACCATCGCCCATAGCCGGACCAAGGATTTGGCCGAGGTTGTGCGCCGCGCGGATATCGTGGTGGCCGCCGTCGGCCGGGCTGAAATGGTGAAGGGTGACTGGATCAAGCCCGGCGCCACGGTCATCGATGTGGGCATCAACCGGGTGGCCTCGCTTGATCCCGTGGCCGCCGCAGAGGGCAAGACCCGGCTGGTCGGCGATGTCGATTTCGCCAGCGTGGCCCCGGTGGCCGGCGCGATCACCCCGGTGCCCGGCGGCGTTGGCCCGATGACCATCGCCGTGCTGCTGCGCAATACGCTGGTGGCCGCCCATGCCAATGCCGGAATAGCCCTCGCCGAGGGCGCGATCTGATGATCCGCCGCCGGGCGCTGGTTCCGGGGCTGGTTCTGGGCCTGGTTGGGCCGCTCGGCGCCAGCGCGCAGGCGCAAGGCACGCACAGCCGCCAGCAGATCATCGGCGCACCCTCCGACGCCATCACCGCCGATCTCGGTTTTGCCAAGGCCGCGCGCGACAAGGGGCTGTTCACGGCGATGCGCGACACCGCCGTCAGCGACGCCGAAGTGGTGTGGATCGGACTGGGCGGGCCGCGTCCGGTTGCCCCCCTCGCCCTGCGGCAGGGGCACGATGCGCAACCGGCCCCCAGCGACACTTTGCCCCAGCCGCAACGTCTGGCCGATTTCATCAAGAGCCACGAGGCGCCCGCCACAACGCCACCATGGCACGTGAGCGCCGCCTGGATGAGCTGCGATGCCTCCACCGCCGTGACCGCGGGCCAGCATGGCGACAATCGCTACCTCACCGTCTGGCAAAGGCAAAAGCGCGGCGACTATAAATGGGTGCTGCTGGTGGAGGGCAAAACCACCGGCCCCTCGGCGCTGGACGCAGGGCAGGACATGATTCCCGCCAGGCTGACCGATTGCCCGGCGCGAACGAAAGGCGCGGGTATGACGCCTCCAACAGCGGCCAAGCCTGTGGCCCCGCCGCTCGCCCCGGCCGATTATTTGTCCGGCGCGTCGAAGGATGAGACGCTGCGCTGGGAATGCCCGCCGAACTATCTCCATCTGCAGCCATTCACGCTGAGCGCGAAGATCGGCGGCGCGTTGCAGCAGGAACTGTCGCTGGTGCTGGTGGATGGCGTCGTCCATCCCCCGGCCGTCACCGCGCCGCCTGTGCTCAGGCGCTGAGCCGTGGGCGAGCTGTTCCTCTCCACCTTCATCACCCTGTTCGTGGTGATCGACCCCATCGGCTGCGCGCCGATCTTTGCCGGGCTCACCCGGGGCGCCAGCCAGCGCGAGGCCACCGCCACCGCCATCCGCGCCACGACCATCGCCGGGGCCATTCTGCTGCTCTTCGGCCTTTGCGGGGCAAAACTGCTGGCGGCGCTCGGCATCGGGCTGGACGCGTTCCGCATCGCCGGGGGACTGATGCTGTTTCTCATCGCGCTGGAAATGGTGTTCGAGAAGCGCACCGAGCGCGACCACGACCGCGCCGAGGAGGTGCTGCACGCCTCGCCACCCGTAAACGATGTCTCGGTGTTTCCCATGGCCATGCCGATGATCGCCGGGCCCGGCTCCATCGCCACGGTCATGCTGCTGGGCGCGCGCAGCAACGGCATGGGCGAACTGGCGGCGGTGCTGGGCGCGCTGCTGCTGGTGCTGGCGCTGATGCTGGCGGCGCTGGTGGCGGCCCGCCCGATCATGCGGCTGCTGGGCACACGGGTGGAGGCAGCCATGACCCGCCTGCTCGGCGTGCTGCTGGCGGCGCTGGCGGTGCAATATGTCATCGACGGGGTGAAGGGCGTGTTGCTGCCGGGGCATTAGGTTAGGCAGGCGGTTTTGCAGAGGTAGACTTGGGGGTGTTACACCCCCAAACCCCCATTACCGTCTTGCTCAGCGCAAATCTCTCGACGAGGCGCCTTGCCGCGAAGCGGCTTTCAAAGCCTGCGGCGCCAAGACGTTGCGCCAAGCCGAACCAGAGCGCAACAATGACAGGGAAGGGGTTGCCAGGGGGTAACCGATTTGCATTGGCAAATCGGCACATCAAACGCCCCTGCTGCTATCCCTTTTGCCTCTCAAAACCTACCTCCTATTGCAACGTCGCCCGGCCATCGTCGCCATCGCGGCGGCCGTAGAACTGCATCAGCTGCACCAGCAGGCGGCAACGCTCGGAAACGCCGTCCGCCTCCAGCAGCGCCTGCTTGGAGGCGGCATCGAAGGGGGCGATCTGCGAGACGCCGTTGATCAGCGAGACATCATCCAGACGCGTCACTTCTTCCCAGTTCACCTGATAGCCCTGCGCCTCGGCGAAGGACTGCGCCTCCCGCTCGAACAGCGCCCGTTCCACCGAGGCCAGCGTCTCGTCCTCGCGCTCGGCCAGCAGTTCGGCCTCAACCTGCCGGAATGGCGTGGTCACGGCCAGTTCCCGCTGAATGCGAAAGCGGGATTCGCCGACCAGAAGAATGTTGAACCGGCCATCGTCCAGCGCCTCAACCTCCTCGATATGGCCCAGACAGCCGACGGAAAACAGCGGGGCGCCCTCCTCCACCTGCTGTGGCTGGATCATGCCAATCCGCCGGTCACGGGCCAGCGCGTCCGATACCATCGAGCGATAGCGCGGCTCGAAGATGTGCAGCGGCAGGCGCAGGCCCGGATAAAGCATCGCGCCCGACAGGGGGAACAGGGAGATCCGCCGGATACTGTTGGGCTCGCTCATTTCCCCGGGCTCAACCGAACAGGATCGTCGACAGGCGGCGGCGGCGCGCGGCGACCCAGGCATCCTCCAGCCCCACCACCTCGAAAATCTGCAACAATTTGGCGCGGGCGGCGCCCTCGTTCCACGCGCGATCCGCCGCGACCATCGCCAGCAGCGTGTCGGCCGCCGCATCACGGTCGCCCCCGGCAAAGGCGGCGCTGGCATAGGCGAACTGCGCATCCATATCATCGGGGCTGGCGGTGGCGGCGGCACGCAGGGCGGCCAGCTCGCCAGCCTCCGGCGCATCCTGGGCCAAAGCCAGAGCCGCGCGGGCACGCTCAACCGCCGGGTCTGTGGCAAGGGAGGCCGGCAGCGAATCGAGCACGGTTTGCGCGTCGGCAAGATTGCCGGCAAGGACAAGGCCGCGAATCAGCCCCGAGGCGGCGGCGGCGCTATCGGGGGCGATTTCGACGATCTGGCTGAAGATACCCGCCGCCCGCTCGCCATCGCCGCTCTCCAGCACCTCCTCGCCCATCGCCAGCAGCGGGGCAATATCCTCCTGCGGGGCCCCGCCGGTAATCTGCAACTTGGCCAGCAACTGGTCGAGCATCGCCTTCAACTGCGATTCGGTGCGGGCGCTGGTGAGATCGGCAACCGGGCGGCCCTGATACAGGGCATAGACCGTGGGAATCGATTTCACCTGAAACTGCGATGCGATGAAAGGCTCCTCATCGACATTGAGCTTGGCCAGCAACACGCCCTTGTCGGCATATTCGGCGGCGACTTTTTCCAGCAGGGGTGTCAGCGCCTTGCATGGCCCGCACCATTCCGCCCAGAAATCCAGCACCACAAGGGCGTTCATCGAGGGGTCGACCACCGCGTCGCGAAACCGCTCCACCGCTTTTTGTTCGTCGATGCTGAGGCCAAGGCTCGCCACGGCGCAAACTCCGTCTGTAATTTCAAGGTTCCGCCTATTTGGGCCTTTCGCCGGTTTTGTGAAGGGGCAATGGGGACAATCTCTGCAAAGCCCGGCCCAGCAAACACTGGCCCACAAAGTGGTGGATGCAAAAACTGTTCATCGCGATTGCGTTTTCCACTTGTCGGGCGGCGGGGGCGATGCTAACGGCGCGCCTCCACCCCGTCCCACCGCTGAAAAGCGAGGCCAAATTGGCAGGGACGCAAACGTCAGAGCGGGCGTAGCTCAGGGGTAGAGCACAACCTTGCCAAGGTTGGGGTCGAGGGTTCGAATCCCTTCGCCCGCTCCAGTTTTCCTAGGAAAACTAGATAGTTATATCGAGGCCCCGTGGGCAGTTCGGTGCTATCAAAATCCCAGCTGCCACCGAGCTTCCACGCCCCATCTTTTGGGTGCCACGCCTCGCCATAAGCGCGCCGAGTTCGGGAACTTTCCGGGCGGGAAATCACTCTCCAATCAGCTTGATCCCGAACCGAGCACTTTCAGCGTGCTCCAGCTCAGCCTGCGAGAACTCCGAATCACCCTTGGCATTTACCTAGCCCTTGCCCGCGTTCTCCAGCAACCAACCGAGCCTGACATTGTTAGGCCTTCGGTCGGGTACCAGACGCGTCGGGCAACATTCTGACTATGGTCGCCAAGGTCGAGTGGCACCCGGGCGAGCTTTACCCACGCGTCTGGTTTATCGTCACCAATCTCGCGCGCGATGCCGACCGGGTCGTGGTATTCTACAACCAGCGTGGCACGGCGGAGCAGTACATCGAGGAGGGCAAGAACGCGGTCAAATGAACCCGGCTGTCGTGCCGCACCATGTGGGGCAACGCGGTGCGGCTCCAGCTTCATGGGCCTGCCTACAACCTTGCCAACTTCCTGCGCACCCTCGCCCTTGCGCAGGAGGTACAGCACTGGTCGCTGACCAGCATCCGCGACAGGCTGGTGAAAATCGGCGCGAAGCTGGTCAGCCATGCCCGCTATGCCACCTTCCAGATGGCTAATACCAAGGTTCGATGAGCTTGACTCATCGGACCTTGGTTAAGCCCGTGTGGCGCCTGAACATTTCCAAGGCGTGATGCGTCAGCATCTCGGCGCCTTGGTATAAGGTAGCGGTGCCCCGAGACCTGTTCCGCCGTATCCTCGCCAACA